>JBKJQX010000162.1:0-34742 GCA_046594875.1 Vicinamibacterales bacterium | reverse complement strand
GCTGCTGCATGCGCCCAGATGAATCACCGCGGCCAGCCGGCCCTTGTAGGCCCCGCGTGCCATGGCCGCCAGAAACTCGTCGTGGCACAGATAGGCGGCGTATCGCAGGGGCTTGAGATTCGCGTACCGGTGGGCCGACAGGTCCGTGTCGACACAGAGAATGCCGCGTTCGCCCCGCTGGTTCAGGCCCCAGATCACCGCACTTCCAAGAAACCCCGCTGCGCCGGTGACTGCAATCATGGCGTTGATTATAGGGGCGCGTGGGCTGCCGTCGAACCCTGGTCGCAAACCCGCAATGGGGGATGATGTCCGTGATGTTGATGGAGTTGAGGACCGCGGTGGCACTCGTCCTGTTTCTGGTACCAACGGTTGCGGCGGCGCAGTCCACAGGTGGACGGATTGTGGGCAGGACGGTTGATGAGGCCGGCGCGACGATCCGCGGCGCGTTGGTGACGGTTCGGCCGTCCCAGCCAGTCGCAGGACGCGTGGAACTTGAGGCGTTGTCTGATGAGTCCGGCCGCTATGGGTTCCATGACCTTGCCCCCGGAGCCTATCGGGTCGCCGCGCATATGGTCGGTTTCCACCTGATCATCGCGAACGTCGAGGTTCCGGTCGCCCGCGCCGCAGATGTCTCGCTCGCCATGGTGGTGGCTCCCGTGGTCGAGTGCCTGCCGGCCTCCCGACCAACGGTCGAGTTCAGGGCCCGGAGCGGCGATCGGCTGCCGCCGGCGTACCTCACCGTGTCCCGTGTGGGCGGCCGCGCGCGGGGCTACGAGGTGCTTCCGACCGGACAACCTGATCCCTGCTTCTCAGCAGGAGCCGAGGACCGTGTGAGCCTTGATGTGCTCGGATACGGAGAGCATGTGCTCAAGCGGGCCGACGTGGATCCGGCAATGCCGACGGGGCCGTTCGCGATCGATCCCACGGTGGCCTCGATGGCCGGCAGAACGAAGCCGGGCCCTGCCCAGGGACAGGTGCGTGGGCGTGTATTTGACGTGTACGGCGCGTCCCTTCCAGACGCCACTGTTGTGTTTCAGCCGGTGGACCCGCGATCCGGCCTGACGGAGTTTGGCGCCGTTGCGGATGCCCGTGGCCGATTCGATTTCGAAGGCGTGCGTACGGGAACCTATCGCGTCACGTGCCGCGCCCTTGGATATGAGGCCACCGTTGCGGTCCAGGAGGTGCGGCCCGGCGTTCAGACCGATGTGACGCTGATCATGCGGGCGGCGAAGTAGGCCCGCCGCGCCTCGGCGCCTCCTGTGATCTTTCGTGCCACGTGCGATACATTCTCGGACACCATGAAAATGTTGCGGCGGATCGGCATGTGCGCGGTGACGGCCTTCGGAGGCATCGCGGTGGTGAGTGGCACCCAGGCCGCGGCACCGCAGGCGCCAGCCCAGGTCCAGGAATATTTGCTGAGGCCCGCCCGGGTCTTCGACGGTAGCCGGCTTCGGGAAGGCTACGTCGTTCACATTCGCGGCGAGCGAATCATCGCCGCCGGCCCGGCCGCCGACGTGAAGGCCCCCGCAGCGGAAGTCATGGACCTTCCGGGCATGACGTTGCTGCCGGGACTGATCGATGCGCATTCGCACGTGCTGCTGCATCCCTACAACGAGGCGCCGTGGAACACCCAGGTGCTCAACGAGCCGCAGTCGCTGCGAGTGGCCCGCGCGGTGAATCACCTGAAAGCGACGCTTGACGCAGGCTTCACGACGCTTCGGGACCTCGGCACCGAGGGCGACGACTACGCCGACGTCGGACTGAAACAGGCCGTCGCGCAGGGCATCATTCCCGGCCCGCGGCTCCTCATCGCCACGCGTGCCCTGATCGCCACGGGTAGCTACGCGCCGAAGGGTTTCGCGCCCGAGTGGTCCATCCCTCAAGGCGCGCAGGAAGCCGACGGCGTAGACGCACTGGTGAGGGCGGTGCGCGAACAGATCGGCAAGGGCGCAGACTGGATCAAGGTTTATGGCGACTACCGCTGGGGCCCGCGTGGTGACGCGCAACCCACCTACTCGCTCGACGAAATGCGCCTGATCGTCGAAACAGCTCGCAGCAGCGGCCGTGCGGTGGTAGTGCATGCCTCCACCCCCGAGGGCATGCGCCGTGCCGTGCTGGCCGGCGCCGAGACGATTGAACACGGCGATGGCGGCACCCCCGAGATCTTCAAGCTCATGGCCGAACGCGGCGTCGCGTTGTGCCCGACCCTGGCCGCCGGTGATGCCACGTCGCAGTACGCGGGCTGGAAGAAGGGCGCCGGTCCCGAGCCTGCGAACATCACGCGGAAGCGCGAGAGCTTCAAGGCCGCGCTTGCGGCCAAGGTGAAAATTGCCAGCGGCTCAGACGTCGGCGTGTTTGCCCACGGCGACAATGTGCGCGAGCTGGAACTGATGGTGGCCTACGGCATGCCTGCGCTGGACGCGCTGCGGTCAGCCACGTCGGTGAATGGTGATGTGCTGCATATGGAAACCCAGATCGGGCGTGTCGCTCCGACGCTGCTGGCAGATCTCATTGCGGTTGACGGCGATCCGACCGTAGACATCTCGGTGCTGCGCAGGCTCACGCTTGTAATGAAGGGCGGGCGCATTGTGCGCAGGTAGGATGCGGGCACGCCTCCTGCTCGCCGCCGCGCTCTCGGCGATCGTATGGGCCCCCGCGGGAGCGCTCGCCCAGGTCCCGGTCGTCTGGGCCATCGAACGCGCCGACACCGCGCCCCTCAAGCCCGGGGCCACGTTCATCGTCCTGGTCAAAGCCGAGATCGAGTTTGGCTGGCACCTCTACGGTACGACCCAGCCCTCCGGTGGGCCGATTGCCACGCAGGTGTGGGTGGTTGATGGCGCGCCGTTCTCGCAAGGTGGCGCGCTCGCCGCCGAGACCACCATCGAGGGCTTCGACCCGAACTTCAACATCGTCACCCAGTACTACGACGACCATACCGTCTTCCGCGTACCGGTGAAGATCGCTTCGACGGCGCGCGACGGTCGGTACACGCTGACGGTGAACGCGCGCTACCAGAGCTGCAACGAGACATTGTGTATCCCGCCACGCACCCAGGCGCTGCGCTTGGCACTTGTCGTGGGCAACCCTGCCGCACTGCCGCCTTCAGCCGTCACGGCCGCGGCGATTGGCGCTACGCCAGAAGCCCCCTCCGCAGCGTCGCCAGCCCCGACTGTCGGCAGCGATGCGCCCATCCGCAGGAAGGTGCCGGACCTGGCCGCCGCCGATGCAGCAACGACGCTGAGTGCGTATGTGGGGTTGGCCGCACTGATGGGGGCGCTGTCGTTACTGACGCCGTGTGTGTTTCCCATGGTGCCCATCACGGTGTCGTACTTCACGAATCGAGCAGGTCGCAGTCGGCGGGATTCGGTGGTCCACGCGCTCGTCTACGGACTCGGCATTGTGCTCACGTTCACTGCGCTCGGGTTCGCGCTCGCCATTCTGTTTGGCGCGTCGGGCCTGAACCGATTCGCGTCGAATCCGTGGCTCAATATCGGGATTGCGGTGCTGTTTGTGACGTTCGCGTTCAGCTTGTTTGGTGTCTACGAAGTGGCGCTGCCGTCGCGATTCGTCACGGCGGCGTCGAAGGCGTCCAGCGGCGGGGGGTATGGCGGCACCCTGCTGATGGGGCTGGCGTTTACGCTCACGTCATTCACGTGCACGGCGCCGTTTCTGGGCACGCTGCTCGTGGTGGCGGCGCAGGGGGATTGGCAATGGCCGATGGCCGGCATGCTCGCATTCTCTGCGGTGTTCGCGCTTCCGTTTGTTGCGCTGGCGCTCGCGCCACGCCTGCTCGCGTCGTTGCCACGCTCGGGCTCGTGGCTCATCGGCGTCAAGGCCACGATGGGGTTGCTCGAACTGGCGGCGGCGATGAAGTTCATTTCGAACGTGGACCTGGTGTGGGGATGGGGCATCTTCACCCGCGATGTCGTGCTGGTCACGTGGATCGTGATTGCTGCAGTCCTGGCCGTGTATCTGGCCGGACTTGTACGCCTGGGCCATGCCCCGCGCATGAGCCGGCCGGGCCTGGGCCGGCTGGCCGCCACCGCGGCGGCGGTCACACTCGGCGTCTGGCTCGCACTCGGTGTGTCAGGCCGTCGTCTGGGCGAACTCGAAGCGTTCCTGCCACCCGCCGACGCGGCGCACCTGGCCGAAGGTGGCGAATTGCCCTGGATTGTCAACGACTACGACGCGGCGCTCGCACAGGCCGCCGCCACCGGCCAGCGCATCCTCGTGGACTTCACCGGCTACACCTGCACCAACTGCCGGTGGATGGAAGCCAACATGTTCCCGCGACCCGAGGTGGCACTCGCAATGTCGCGCTTCGTGCGCGTGCGCCTCTATACGGACGGCCAGGGCGCCCTCTACGAAGGTTTCCAGAAGATGGAGGAAGACATGCTCGACACCGTCGCGCTGCCGTACTACGCCGTGCTGGAACCCGATGGTCAACCGATCGTGGCGTTTGGCGGACTCACACGCGACGCGCAGCAGTTTGTCCGGTTCCTGCAACGCGGCCAAACCGACCCGCGCTAACGAACATCCGCACGTGCGGCCTGCAGGATCTTGCGGTTTGGCGCCTGCACGAACGCCACAACAACGAGTTCGGCCGGGTCGATCGTCGTCATCGCGCGGTCCTCGGCTGCGAACGTCTGGGGCGCGCCCGCCGCTGCGCCGCGTCGACGCGCGATGTCTGTCGCCAGGTTTCGCGTGATCGACTGGCCAATCGCGGCCAGATCAAACGTGTGCTGCACTGATCCGATGGCGGTGATCGCGACGCCCTCGGCTTTGTCGCCGGCCACGCCGCGCACCACCATGTGGTGGCTCCGGATACCGTTCTCACCGCCGAACATCAACTGCTTCTCCGCCAGCACCACGACTAACCGAAGGTGCGTGGCGTTGGCCGGCAACGTCGAGACATCGGCGGTCACCATGACCGTGGTGCCCTGGATTGTTGCCCGCACGGAGACTGCGGCTTCCGAGCGCACTTCGAGCGCCTTGTCGATCAAGCCCACGTACTTTTCGTACACTTCGGGCGCGCGGTTCCGGCCGCCTCCGCCCAGATTCTCTCCCGCCGGATTGGCGGCCATCGCGCCGCTGATCTGCATGGTCGGCACGCCGTTTACCCCGTAGAACAACCGCCGCGCGTTGCTGTCGGGAGTGGTCATGGGATCCGGACCCGGGATATGCACGTGGTACGCGAGCGGAATGACGACGTCGTCTGGATAGCGATCGAGTGTGGTGTCGAACGCGAGGTCGGCGGCCACGCACGGAGGGCATGCCGAGCCGGTGAACATCTCGAGGACCACCACGCGGTCGGTGCGACGGGCCGTGGGCACGTAGGGGTCGGCCTTCATCATCTTCGGCAGCGCGCGATAGCGGGCGTTGATGTCGGCGTCGAGTTTCGTTTCAAGCGCCGGCGTCATCACTGTGGAGTTGCCGTGCTGCTTCGCGTACAGCGTGCGCAGTGCTTCGCCATCGGCGCCGCGCAGGAATGACAGCGCGGCGGCCTTCATGTAATGGTCCAGCGCCCCGGCTGTCGCACCGCGGTCGTGTTCGAGTTTCGCCAGCGAGATGAGCGCGCCAGGCAGGAGCGGATCGCGGCCGACGGCGTCCAGCAGAATGGCCTCGGCCCTGGCGGGTTCGGCCTTGTACAGGTTTGTGAGTGAACTGAGGGCAGCCATGTTCACCGGGGCCGTCTTGATGACGTCGAGCAGGAAACCCTCGGCCCGCGCGCGTTCATTCCGCTCGACATACAAACTGACGAGCGCCGCGACGGCGGCGGGGGACTCCGCCGCCGCGGCGCGGTATTCCACCTCGGCGCGCGCGGGGTCGCCTTTGGCCGCATAGATCCGGCCCAACTGATAGTGCCCGGTCGCACGGTTCTGGCTGGTGAGCGCGGGCGGCGCCATCGCCTCCACAAGGACGGCTTCGGCGCGGTCGAGCAGGACCTTGCGTGTCACGAGACGGGCAGCGGCGCCAATGGTCTCGGTGAAGCGCACATCGGGCGGCGCATTGGCCGGAATTCTGCCGAGCATCCGAGTGAGCACTTCGGCGGCCGAGCCTTCGGCATCAGGCATCTGGAGCACGGCCGACAGCACCTGTGCGTCCACGGCGTTCAGCAATGACGATCCCGGGTAGCCCAGGCGAATCTTCTCAAGTGCGGTGAGACGATCGGCGAGTGTGGTGATGCGAAGCGCGGCGTCCAACGCCTTTTGTTCCGGCAGCACCACGGCCGGCGCGGAGTCGTCGGACATTTCGCGGAGGGCAGGGTCCTGCGCAGGTACCTGCTGTGCGCGGCCACTGGTGGTCACCAGGCCGCCCCCGAAGACGCCGAACACAATGACCAACGGCGCGACGAACCGCATGACAGACATACCAGCCCCCTTCAGGTCAAGGTGATGGGCCTCATTGTAGATCACTCAGGTAAACTAGCCGGGAAAATGCCCGTCGCCATCCCACCGGAGACATTACGGCCACCTCTCAAGTGGGCCGGGGGCAAGCGTTGGCAGGTACCGCACCTTCGTCCACTGTGGGAGCCGCACAACACCCGCCGGCTCGTCGAGCCCTTTTGCGGTGGGCTGGCGGTCGCGCTGGGCCTGAGGCCTGAGCGCGCGGCCCTGAACGACGCCAATCCGCACCTGATCAATTTCTATCGATGGCTGCAGCGTGGGTTGCGCATCAAGCTGCCGATGAAAAATGACGAAGCCCTCTTCTATCAGTACCGGGAGCGCTTCAACGCCCTGTTAGAGGCGAACAAGGGCGAAACAAGCGAAGCCGCGTCACTCTTCTACTACCTGAACCGAACGGGATACAACGGTCTCTGCCGTTTCAACAGCCGTGGTTTGTTCAACGTGCCCTTTGGCCGATATGCCAGCATCGGGTACGTCGCGGATTTTTCCGGTTACAAAGGGACGTTCGCTGATTGGGTGTTTACGGTGGGCGACATCGAAGACCTCCCCCTGGAGCGGAGCGATTTCATCTACGCCGACCCGCCGTACGACGTGGAGTTCACGGCCTACTCCAAGGGCGGGTTCTCCTGGGACGACCAGGAAAGGACGGCGATGACCCTGGCTAAGCATCGCGGCCCAGTAGTGCTGGTGAACCAAGCCACTGAGCGGGTGGAGCGCCTGTACCGGAAGCTCGGGTTTTCCGTCCGGTTCCTGGACGCCCCACGTCGAATCAGTTGCACCGGCGACCGCACGCGGGTGCGCGAGATCCTGGCGACCCGGAATGTGTGAACGCGACGCCGTTGCGTCGTGATCCAGCACGGCCACCGGTCGTGTAAGATTGCCCGTAATCCGACATGGCTGGGCACTCACGGACCCGTATCAGGCACTTGCTTCTCTCGGCTGCGCTCGTGTGCTGGGTGGCCGCAGGTGCCGGCGGCAGGCTCGATGCGCAGGCGTCGCCCCAATTCACCGACACCGGCACCATTCCCATTCGCGTCGTCAACGGCCATGTCATCGTGCTCACAGACCTGGTGGGATTGCGTTACACGAACGAAGCGAGCTTCGAGATCTCGTTCGAGTACCCGGATGCGCTGACCCTGCATCCTGATCAATACGGGTGGCTCGGGCTGGATCCGAACGACCTCGGCCTGGGCGAGTCGCCGTTGATTCACCTCCTCATCTCGCCCGGAATCAAGTTGTCCATCCCCGCCAAAGAGGTGGTCGCCGAGGCGTCAGAGGAGCGCGTGGCCTTCCAGAACTCGATGACCAAGCTCCATTCGGCCCAGATGGGTGAGCGCAAACTCAAGGGCACGATTGGCATTGGTCTGCTGAAGAAGTACTTCGTCACGCTGGACATTGCGGAGAAGCAGCTCATTCTGGCGCCGCCAAAGGACATGGGTGAGGCGTCTGCCACAGCAGACACGGCGGACGTCGTCATCACGCCGTTCGAGTACGCGAACAACCGCATCCAGGTCGGCCTCAGCTACGGCGACGATCGGCGCGGCGTGCTGGCCATCGGCGGCGCGAACTACGACACCATCATCGATTCCCGCGTGACGACGCCTTTGGGTAAACCCGCCGGCGACGTGAGCCCTCTGTTCGTGGCTGACTCCGGCACGGCGGGCAAGCGTCTGGACCTGTCGCGGTCGCTGGCCTTCCGTCCGCGCGCGTTCGGACTCGCCGCCACGCCCGGCGCGGATAGTCCGCTGGTCATCACCGGTGTCAACTTTCTCGAACAATTCAGAATCGAACTCGACTGGAACAATCAGCGCCTCGCCCTCACGCAGAAGGGCCTCCCCACATACCCCCAACAGGACTTTGCGTTTTTCGAAGCCGAGAGCCGTGGCACACCGGAAGCGCTCGAAGTGTACCTGGCGAAGTACCCACAAGAGCGTCTCAGTGGTGATGCGGCAGCGCTGCTCGTGAAGTCGCGCCTTGATGCGGCGGGTTCGGCGGACGCGGATGTCCTGAAGGCGATGCAATGGGCCGTGAACACGGCCGGCGTGAGCCGCCGCACCGAGACCTGCCTTGAGTACGCGGTGATGTTTGGAGACATGCCTGGCCGGACCGATCTGGCCATCGCCGCCGGGAAAGAGGGGCTGAAATACTCGCGCGACGCGTTCGACGCACGCGTGGTGTACGACCTCCATCACCTGCTCGGCCAACTGCACCTGAAGCAGTCGAAGTGGACCGACGCCTGGAAGCACCTGCTTTCTGCCGCGTTCATGGCGCCTGACGATCTGGAAATCGCGCTCGATTTGGCGCGCGTCTACGACAAGCAGGGACAATCCCGGCGCGCGTATGCGCGTTACAAGCGCGTGGCCGCGGCCGGTGGACTGCCTCCAGAGATTGGCGCTGAAGTGAAGAGCGCGATGGATCGCATCCGCGTGTTGTTGCCGAAGGACGATCCCCTGCTGCGCGACGAAAAGCCGGCCGCTGGCAAAGGCGGAGGGGGAAGGGGAGGCGGACGATGACCGCGCAGGGCCCCGGGCTTCAGCAACAACTCAACGACCTGGCCGCGCGCGCGCAGCGGAGCCTGGGCCGATGGGCGTTCTCGCGCGACCTCCGGCTGGCCGTGCGCGACTCATTCGTGTGGCTGCTCGCGGCCCCCATCCTTCTCTCGTGCGTGCAGGTGGCGTTGCTCCTCGCAGGTCGTGGGCCGCTGGTGTGGCCTGTCGCGGTGTGGGTGTTGCTCTCAATGGCGGGCCCCTTGGTCTTCGTGATCGTGCGTATGGCCGCCTTGGCCAAACACCGGCAGCTCGATCGCCGCGCGTGTCTCGGCGCGTTTGACCTTCAGCTCGGCAGCAACGATCGGCTGGTGACGGCCGATGAATTTCTCGCGGCTGGTGCGTCCGATCACTTCAAGGAGGCGGCGATTGACGACGCGGCGGGCCATGTGGCGCAAGCGATCGACACGACGCTTGACGAGAAGGCCTTGCCCGCGTGGGCGATCTCGCGTCGCAGTTGGGCGTCCGCATTCGCCGCCGTGGCACTCATAATCGGGGCGCTGTGGATTGGCGACGTGGCGTCCAGCATCAGGAATGCGCCAGACGCGGAAACCGTGCTGACCACTGCCGACCTGCAGACGATGCCGGCACGCGTGGCGGCGGCGTTGCTCGATTTGCGTCCGAACCCTCCGCGGCCGGATCGTCCGGCGTCCGACGAAGCCGCGCAGGCCAATGCCGCGCCGCCTTCCGCTGACGCGTCTCCGAAGACACCGAGAACAGATCAAGAGGCCGACGGTCAGTCCCATGCCGGCGGTCAGGCGAGCAGCCGATCGGCGAGTCAGGCCATGGCCAGCAGCGGTACGCCGTCGAATCAGCAGACGCCGTCCCAGCCCGTCGAAGAAGATCCGCCGCAGCCGCAGGATGCGGCAGCCACGGCGCAGGCGAAGAAGGCGGAAGGAAAAAGAGGTCAGCAGCAGGCCTCGTCCGCCACCTCTGGTCAAGGCCAGTCCAAGTCATCCAGCAGCGATTCGAATTCCATCCCCGCTACCGACCAGCCCGATCGCGCCGGCGCGAATAAAGACGATGGGAAGGATGAAGAGGGGATACAGGACGAGCAAGAGGAAGAGAAGACGAGCGGTGTGGAGCGGCCGTCGTTGCGCCGCAACAAGCCGCCGGTGGATCGGAACCTCTCGAATCGTCCGGCCACCGACCAGGCGGGCCCCAATGCCAACGGTCGAAGTGGACCCGGTGGCCGCAAGAAAACGCGCGGAGTGCCGGCGATGATTCTGGGGGTGCCCACGCCCGATCGGATTCAGGGCATGACCAACCCCGGCCGTTCCAAGGTGACGCAGGAAAATTCCACGCCGAAGGAAGAACCGCAGGCGGCGATGACGGCCGAGGCACGCGCCGCACGCGAGACTCCGTTTGGCTACATCGAGCACCCGCTCCTGCGGCCGTGGATGCAGAACCTGGTCGAGAAGTACTTCTTGCAGCTCCGCGAGAAGTCGGGCAACCCGAACGTCAAGAAAGAGACCATTCGATGACTCCAACGACAGGCGCGGCCGAAGCCCGCGAGGCGGCGGCACGGTTTCGCACGGTGTATGCCGATATCAAACGGCGCGTGAACCAGATGATGGTGGGCCAGGACGAGATCGTGGACGGCGTCATGACGGCGCTGCTCGCCGGCGGCCACGTGCTGCTCGAGGGTGTACCCGGGTTGGGCAAGACCATGCTGGTGCGGTGCCTGAGCTCGGCGATTGAGACCAAGTTCTCGCGCATCCAGTTCACGCCCGACATGATGCCCGCCGACATCCAGGGCACCTGGGTGCTGATGGAGAACGACCAGGGACGCCACGACCTCCGGTTCCAGGAAGGTCCGCTCATCGCGAATCTGGTGCTGGCCGATGAAATCAACCGGGCTACGCCCAAGACGCAGTCGGCGTTGCTTGAAGCCATGCAGGAGCGTCAGGTCACCGTGGGCAAGCGGACGATCAAGCTCGACGAGCCCTTCTGCGTGCTCGCGACCCAGAACCCGGTGGAGCAGGAAGGGACGTATCCGCTGCCCGAAGCGCAGCTCGACCGTTTTCTGCTGAAACTGGTGGTCGGGTATCCGAAGGAAGAGGATTACGGCGCCATCCTCGACCGGACGATCGGCGATCACGAAGTGACGATCGAGCCGGTCACCAATGCCGCCGAGATCGTGCGCCTGCGGCACATCGTCCGGGCCGTACCGGTGCCGGCGCATGCACAGCAGTACGCGATTCAGGTGGTGATGGGCACGCAGCCGGGAAGCCCGTACGCGCCCAAGCAGGTGAACGAGTACGTGGCGCTCGGGTCCAGTCCGCGCGGTGCGCAGTCGCTCTTGCTGGCGGCCAAGGTGCGCGCGCTTGTCGCGGGTCGCTTTGCCGTGAGCATTGACGACATCAAACATCTGGCGCTGCCGGTGCTGCGCCATCGGTTGCTGATTAACTTTCACGGGCAGTCCGATCGGGTGACTGATGCGGATATCGTTTCGGCGGTGCTGGCCGCTGTCAGAGAGCCGCTCGAAGTGGCTTCATGAGCGCGGCCCCCATTCCATTCGACAAGCTGTTTGACCCGGGGTTCCTCGCGTCGCTCTCGCACCTGAGCATCACCGTGCAGCGCGTCGCGGCGGGCGGCCGTTTCGGGAATCGCTTGTCGAAGGATCTGGGCGCAGGCATCGAGTTCCGCGACTATCGGGGCTATTCGCCTGGTGACGACCCGAGGGCGATCGACTGGAACATCTACCGCCGGCTGGGCAAGGTATTCCTGCGGCTGTATGAAGAGCAGCAGGACCTGCCGCTGTACCTCATGCCCGACGTCTCCACGAGCATGTTTCACGAGCCGGAGCCGCGTGCGTTGACCGCGTTGCGCACCGCGCTGGCGCTGGCGACCATCAGCCTGTCGCATCACGATTCCACGGCGCTGTTTCCCTTCGCGGAAAAAATGGAGATGCGCGTGAAGTCCATGTCGGGCAAGGCCAGCACCATGGCGTTTGCCGAGCACCTGGCGCGGCTCTCGCCTCCGGCGGAGGCGGGCACCAACCTGTCCGCCGCGCTTCGCAGGCTCGCCGACATGAACCTGCGCCGCGGTCTCCTGGTGGTGATCAGTGACTTTTTCGATCCGGCCGGGCTCGATGCGGTGCGCGATGCGCTTCGGAGCATCCGGCACCGGATGTTGTTCGTCCAGCTCGTGCGCCCCTCTGACAGAGAGCCAGATCTCGATGGCGACCTCAGGCTCATCGATTGCGAGACGGGCGAGGCGGCCGAGATTACGGTGACACCGCACGTGCTGGAGCGATATCGCGAATCGTACGCGCAGTTCAATCGCGACCTGGCGGCACTCGTGAAGTATCACCACGGCGGGTTGCTGCGGCTGGATGTCGAAGAGGACCTGGTGACGCAGCTCAACACACTGTTTGCCGCAGGAAGCTTCGTGGTATGAGCTTCGGGAATCTGTCTGCGCTTGGCGTGGTGGCGGGCCTGGCGGGGCTCGCGGCCATGCTCTTCGCGTTGCAGCAACTTCGCACCCGCTATCGCGACGTCACCGTGGTCACCACGTTGTTCTGGAAGCAGGTGGTGCACGAGGCGCCCGTCCGGAAGCTGCGCGACCGGTTCCGCCACCCGCTCGCATATGCGCTGGTGCTGGCGATCTGCTCGCTCCTCTGGCTCGCGGTGGCCGAGCCGCAATGGGGCACCAGGTCCGATCAGACGTTCCACATTCTGGTGCTCGACGGGTCGGCGGGCATGGCCGCCGGAGACCGGTTTGCCACGGCCGTGGATGCGCTCGAACGGCAGGTCGCCCGTCTGCCGAGCGACCGTCGGCAGGTGATTTGGAGCGGGGCCCAGATTCGACCGTTGCTGAATGCCGGCGAGCATGCGGTGCTGCTGCGAGAGCGCTTGAAACGGTTGGCGCCGCAGGCCGCGCCGGCGTCGATTGAGCGGCTGCTGCGGCAGCTCAGTGCGACCACGACGGGCGGCAGCAGGGACACGCCAACTTCGATCCTGGTGTTTGGAGACGCGCCCGTGCGCAAGCAGGTGCTGGACCTGGTGCCCGCGTCGATGACGGTGCGGCGGGCCACCACCGTGGCGCCGCTTGAAGGCAACAGCGGCATCACCGCTCTTGGTGTGTCGGATGCCGCGTCGGGCGCCTGGGACAAAGTTGACGTGTTCGTGCAGGTGCAAGGCACGGGCGACCGACGGGTCGCTCCCGTCGTGAGCGCCGACAATACGCCGTCCCTTCAGATCGAGCTGAACGGCCAATCGATACCCGGCAACGCGATTGCGCGTGTCGGCCAGGGCTACGTCGTCGCGGATGTGCCGGCGGCAGGCGGCCTGCTGACCGCGCGTGTCGTTTCAGATCGTTCGGGCGCCGACAGTGTGCCGCTGGACAACGTGGCCAGTCTTCGGTTGCCGACCAAACCCATGCTCAAAGTGCAGCTCTCCTCGTCATTGCAGGGCGTGCTCGGGCCCTTGCTTGCGGCCGACGATGGGGTGACGGTGGTGGGCGCGCAACCCGATGTGGTCATCCGGAGGCGCGGAGAGGCGGTGGGCGGCGATGCACCGGCGCTCGAATTCGTGCCTGCGGCCTCGCAGCGCCAGGCGTTCCTGCTCACGCATCCTGATGCACGTGATTCGAACGCGGTGTTCACCGATGCCGTGGCTGATATCGGGTTGCAGCAGATTGATGCGATGAGTCTGGCCCGGTCATCGGGGCGTCCCATTGAAGTATCGATCACGTCTGGTCGTCAGTGGCGCTTCTCGGTCTGGGAGGAATTGCTCGCAGACGCGTTCGACTTCACGCGGTCGCGCGCGTTCCCGTTGTTCGTGGCCAATGCGGTGCGATGGCTGGCCGATGCCGAAACGTGGCATCCGTACGTGGCTGCAGGCCGTCCGCTGATTGCGGCGTCCGGCGGAAAACGCGGCGAGATTCTGAGCGCGAGCGGCCGCGTGCTGGACCCGGTCGGCGCCGAGTTCGTGCCCACCGTCGCAGGCGAACTCCAGGTGAGCGGGCGTACCGCGGCCTTGTCCGTCTCGCTGCTGGACCCTGATGTGACGACCGGCGCGCACGACGAGGCGCTGCAACTGCAGAGCCTGGCCTCGGGGGATCTGACGCCGACGACCGGGCTGGTGACGGCGCTGTTGATCCTCGCCCTGATATTGCTGTCGGCCGAGTGGTATTTCTTCCAGATGGGCCGGATGCCGTAGGCGGCCATGACGGTCAGCTTCCTGTATCCGTGGTTTCTTCTGCTGGCGCCCGCCAGCGCGCTGCTGTGGGTCCTGCCGCGCCGCAGCCGAGGCCGCGCCCGTACCCTGCGGGTGTTGCGCACGTGTGTGTGCCTTCTGGTGGTGCTGGCTCTGGCGCGTCCGGTGCTGTTGACATCCGACTCCGCAATTTACCAGGTGTTCGTGGTGGACGAGTCGGCGAGCGTGAGCCCGGCACGCAAAGCGCGGCAACGCGAGGCCGTGGCACAGCTCCGGGGTCAGTTCAGCGCTGCGACCTCGTCACTGGTGGTCGTGGGTACGGGCTTCGAGGATCGTACCGGGTTTGGTGCTGTCACTGACATTCGCGATGCGCACAGCGGGTCGCCCTTGGGTGCGGCCATCAGTGCGGCGGCGCGACAGGTGCCCGAAGGTGCCCGGGGAGTCATTCATCTGTTCACCGACGGTCTGGCCACCGATCGGCGCTGGGCGCCAGACGTGCAGCAGATCATCGATCGCGGCATCACAGTGCATACCTACGACCTTGGCTACGATCCGGCGGACGTCTACCCGGCCGGTCTGACCGCCAGAGGCCTCGTGCGCGTGGGGCAGACGGCGAACATTGACGTGAGTGTGGCCGGCACCGGCACGGGGCTGCGCGTGCGCCTGGTGGGTGCAGGTGGCGACGAAATCGCGGCGTCGGCGCCGTTTGACAGCGACGAACATACCATCGTGCCGCTGACATTCGAGCCGAAGTCGGCCGGCTTCCTCGATGTGACAGCGCAAGTGGTGGCTGGCCCCGGCCAGGATGCGAACCCCGGCAACAACGGGCTCCGCGGGACGTTTGCGGTTCAGGATCCGCTTCGCGTGTTCTACCTCGGCGGCCGCGTGCGGGGTGCGGCCGCGAGGGTGGGCGGCTTGCTCGGTCGCGGTTTCGACGTGGCCGACGGAAGCCATCAGGCGCTCTCGACCAACGTCGATTTATCGTCGTACGACATGGTGCTGCTCGACGACCGGCCGGCCAGCCTGGTGCCGGAACCGTTCCAGCAGCGCCTGGCGGATGCGGTGGCGCACCAGGGGCTGGGGTTGGTGTTCTCAGGTGGCAAGTCGGCATTCGGGACCGGCGGCTACGATGGCACGCCGGTGGCGACGATCTCGCCGGTGGAGTTTGTGCAGCGCACGGAGAAACGCGATCCCAGCACGGCCCTCGCCATCATCATCGACACGTCGGGCTCCATGACCGGCACGCGGCTTGAGCTGGCCAAGCAGGTGGCGCGCCTCGCGGTCAGGCGCCTCAAGGCCCACGACCGCATCGGCATTGTCGAGTTCTACGGCAACAAACACTGGGCGGTGCCGCTGCAGTCGGCGGCCAACAAGATCACGATCGACCGCGCGATTGGCCGCATGCAGGCCATCGGCGGCACGGTGCTGCGCCCGGGCCTGGAAGAGGCGTACTACGGACTCAAGAACGTAGACACCCGCTACAAACACATTCTCGTCATCACCGACGCCGGCGTGGAGACGTCCGACTACGAGTCCATCATTCGGCAGCTCACCAAAGACGGCATCAATCTGTCCACGGTGCTGGTGGGCGCGCAGGCGCACAACCAGTTGCTCATCGACCTGGCGTCGTGGGGCAAAGGCCGCTTCTACTCGGCGATCGATCGGTACAGCCTGCCGGAAGTCATCCTGAAGCAACCGTCCACCATGAAGCTGCCGGCCTACAAGACGGGCGCGTTCGGTGTGCAGAGTCGGGGTGGCGAGGGCTGGTGGGGCGACATCGACCGCCGGGCGATGCCACCGCTCAACGGGTACGTCGAAACCACAATGCGCGAGGGCGCCGACGCACTGCTGGAGGTGGCCGGCAGCGGCGACCCACTGCTGGCCACGTGGCGGTATGGCCTGGGCCGCGTCACCGCCATGATGACCGAGCCCGTGGGCGAGGGCACCACCGGTTGGGCGCGCTGGCGCGACTACGGACCGATGATGGCGCGCATCGTCTCGCGCACGGCCGACGACTCGCGGCTGTTCGACTATGAGATCCGGCGTCTCGATCACGAAGTGGAGGTCACGGCTCGTCGTACCAGCCGCGACTCCACCCTGTATCCGGAAGCGGCGGTCCTTGATGCGGCCGGGCGCCCGGCGGGCATCGTCACCTTGCGGGAACTCGCCCCGGGTCACTTTTCTGGCCGCGTCGCCGTGGACCCGGCTCAGGCCGTGCGACTGCTGGCGTCGGCGTACTTGGTCAACGGGACACAACAAGGCCAACAGCCGACACGACTGATTTCGCCGGCGCTCGATGATGTGGCCGGCGAGCAACAGGTCGATCCCGTGAAGGGGCTTGATCTGGAAGCGCTGGCGGCGGCCACCGGCGGCGCGTATACCGATCCCGAGCGGCTCACGGCCGGGACCTTCACGAGTACCACCGCGCTTGGTCCGACGCAGGATGCCGGCGCGTCACTCTCGGCAGCCCGGTTGTGGCCGGTGCTGCTGCTGTTGGGCCTGTTGCTGTATCTTGCGGAAATCACCTATCGTCGCTGGCCGTTTGCCTCCACAGAAGGGATCTGATCATGAAGTCACCATGGGTCGTGTTCACCAACGCCTTCGTGTTTTTCGGGACGACGCTCTATGTCGGCGTGCTCTGGGCGCTCCACTTTTTCTGGTTCCCCAGTTGGGGCAACTTGAAGGTGGACAACTACTACGATCAGTTCATTCCACAAACATCCACGGCCACCGAATTTTTCACGGTGCTGGTGCCCCTGATGTTTCTGGGGCACGTGATCATGTGCTGGAAGGAATGGAAGACGCGGATGCGGTGGGTCAGCATCGGAGCCCTCGCCTGCCTGGGCGCGGCCACCTACGTCGGGACGATGCACATTATTCCGGTGAACAAGATTCTTGCCGGACGCCTGACGGATCAGGCGCAGGTGACCGAGTTGTTGCAGAAGTGGATGTGGCTCAACGACATCCGCATGGTGCTCATGACCCTGGGCTGGGTCGTGTTGATGTACTACTTCGGGTCCAAAGCGTATCGCGCTGATCGAGCCGGACTGTAACCGCATGCCCATGTTCGTGGTCGCGTTCCTGTTCGCCGGCCTGCTGGGCGCCGTGCCCCAGCAGGCGCGGGCGATCATCGTGCCCGCCCGCATCGAACCGCGCGTCGTGGAGCGGATGTACAACGAGGCCATCATCAGGGACGGGTCTGTCGACCCGCTGGTCGGGCAACTGGGCGCGATGTGCGCGGACGGCGCGCGGCCGAAGCGGTCACGGGCGAATGCGTGCCTGCTGCGCAGTCACCTCGAGTGGCGGCACGGACGGATGGCGCCGGCCATGGCGGCGGTTGATGCCGGCCTGGCCGTGGATCCGTACGACGACATGGTGTTTCACAAGGCGCGGCTGTTCGACGCGTCCGGCACGGTGGACGACACACGCGCGTGGTATCAGAAGGCGCTCGCCCTCACCTCCAGCCCGCAACTGAAGGAAACGATTCGCCTCCGTCTGACATTTACCGACGTGATCGCCAAGGACGTGCAGGGGCTGGTGGCGCTCGCCAAAGCCAGTCCGCGTGATTTCAGAAATCGCGCGGCGATCGCGCTCGCGATCCTCGACTTCGACAAGGAGGCCGCGGACCTGTACCAGGTGTTCGGGGAGGGCAGCGAGCGCTTCCGCCAGCACATTCGCGTGGCGCAATGGGCGATTCAGGCCGGCGATGCCACCAAAGCGCAGGCCGAGAGCTGGCAGGCCGTGCAGGACGCCACGCTCGATCGCGATCGCAACTACGGCCTGAGTCTCCTCGTGGAGGCCCATACGCTGGACAAGTCACTCGACAAACTCCTGGATCGGTTCGCGCAGCAGCCCACGCTGTCCCCAGAAGCCCAAAGTGTTCGAATCGACCTGTTGCGCCAGACGGGGCAGTACGAACAGGCCATCGCACTCTTCAAGAGCGCGAATGGCCAGCAGCTCGATCCCCAGATGCGCCGAGAATTGTTGCGGATGTATCGGGATGCCGGAGAGGACGCGGCGATGGTGGCCGAGTATCGCCGGCTCATCGCCAGTGAGCCGGCCCTGACCGACTGGGTTGAGGGGCTGAGCCAGTACTACCTGGAGCTGGGCGACCAGCAAAGCGCGCGCGCCCTCTGGAAGGACTTCCTCGACCGCAACAGCGCCGTCGGCACATTGCTCATCGGCAGCGATGCCATGACCGACTTCGGCCTGCACGACCTGGCGATCGCCGCCACCGACAAGGCGCTGGCGCAGAGTCCAGGCCTCGAAGATGCCGCGCAGGTGCGCCTGGCGCAGTTCGAGTTGCATCGCCAGCGCGGCGCCAACGGGGATGCCGAGGCCGCTCTGGCGGCCCTTGACGCGCTGCTGCCCGCCGTGTCTCCGTTCAGGACGGAACTGGCCGACGCGTACGAGCGCATCCAGAAACCCCAACTCGCGGCCACGACCCTGGAGCGTCTCGCTGTCAGCAGGGGCGGCCTGAGTGTGGACGAGCGCATGCGCCTGGCCTGGCTCCTGGACTCCACCGGCCGACGAGACGATGCGTTGCTGATCTGGCGCGAGTTATGGAATAGCGAGAGCCTGGCCGCACGACGCAAGCTGGTGGAGGAGCGGCTGCTGATGCTGGCGGCCGAGCTGGGCACGCTCGGTGAATTGGCCGTGGATCTGGAGGAAAAACTCGCGAACGGCACCGCCGTGCCGCGCGACGTCAGCCTGCTCGTGAGCATCTACACGAAGGTGGGCGACTCGGTCTCTGCCATCGAGGTGGTGACCAGCGCCGCAGCCCAGCGCGGCAATGCCAAGACTGAAGTCGAGAGCCTGAAAGAGCAGGCGCAGATCTACCTGGCGCTCGCCGAGTATCCCGACTTCACTCGGGTGACGCGTCGCCTGATGGAGGTCGACCCCGACCATAAGGTGGACTACCTGCAATCGCTCCTGCTGAACCAGATTGAAGCTGGCGCCGACGGCGCGCAGGACGGCCAGGATGGCACGGCGCAATTGCGGGAGTGGTTGGGCCAACTGAGAAAAGTCGGCGGCGAGGCCGTGGGCGCCGAGTTCGAGGCCGGTGTGCTTGAGATGGCCGGGTTCCGCGATCAGGCGCTGGAATCGTATCGCCGGGCCCTGGCGCAGCATCCCGAACGCGCAGACGACCACCTGCTGCTGGCAGACCTGTTGCGCCAGGCCGGCCGTCAAGCTGAGGCGGTGACCAGCCTGCAGTACGTCACGGAAACGGCCGAGAGCGACGAGTTGTTCCTCGTGGCCATTGACGGCATCACGAACATGCGCGCCGGTGAGGCCACCATCAAGTGGGCGCAACGCCGCGCCCTTGAGCGTCTCACGCAGCGCGATGACAAGTTGTACCTCTACGAGATGCTGGCCGAATTGGCCGAGGAGACGAAAGACGCCAAGGGCTACATCGCCACGCTGGAAACGTCGCTGGCGCATGCCGACAGCCGCCGTTCGCATGTGCTGCGCGAACTGCTGGCGGCCACCGCTGAGGTGACCACCTATGAAGCGAGTCTTCGTCTGGCCAGCCCCGAGGCCACGCTCAATGTGGCGTACGCCCGTCGCCTGATTGCTCTGGGCGAAGAACTGCCCCCCGACGTCTATGTGGATCTGGGCCGCACGTTCATCAAGATGAACGATCCGGCCGCCGCCCGCCGGGCGTTTGACCTTGCCGTGGATCGCACCGGCCGGACGTCTGTGGTCGTGGACGCGGCCAAGTTGTTCGAGCGTGGGGGCTTCGACCGCGAGGCGATCAGGGAATTCGAGCGCGCGCTCGTGGCCAACAGCGGCGACCTCGAGACGATGGTCAGGCTTGCGCGTCTGCGCGAACGCGCCGGTTCCGTGGACACCGCCAACGAACTCTACGTGCGCGCGCTGCTCGGCGTCGTCGGCCGGCAGAACCGGGAAGTTGAAGGGACGGGCCCAGCCCCGGCCCTTGAGACTCAGGTGACGTTTGAATACAAGCGGTACTACCAGATCCTGCTGAGCGGGTTTCTCTCGACGTTGCCCTCTGCTGCCGCGCCAGCCGGCGCTCGTGCGGCACGCCTGGCTCCGGTTGAAGCCGCATTCGATCAGGAACTGCGTGACGTGTCTGCGTCCACTACCTTGGCCTCGCAGGTCCTGCGCTACCCGCGGCTGACGGTGTACGCCCAGACGCTGCGCGCGCTCGCGTATGGCGCCGACCTGCCTGCCGTGGCCGAGCGGGCCGATGAGCGATTGATACGCCAGTTCAGTGCCGATGCCAAAGTGGCGACCCAGGCGGTGGCGGAACGCGACACATGGGGCTTTGTCGGGTCTGGGCCTTCCGGCGCTGCGGCGCCGATGAGCGCGCCGCCAGCGCGCGCCATGGACAGCGCTGATTACCTGCGAGCCGTAGGCCAGGCGCTCAGCGTCGGCGATCAGGACGGCGCGCTCACGGTCTATCGGCAGTGGGCGAGGTTCGCGGGCTCGCCCAAGCCGCCGTATTTTCTGGGCACCATAGAGTTGCCGGATCGATCGCCGGGCATTCCGGAAGTGGCGACCCATGCGTGGCAGCGCCTCGACGATCGCCACTTCGGCAGTCTTGCGCAGCACATCCAGGGCATCGTCGCCGACGCCGACACGTACGCAGAGAAGCTGGTACTCGACTTGATCTACCAGTACGAAGTGCCGGAGGTGCCCATTCTCACTCGCCTTGAGCAGGTGCTGGGGCAGCCGCTGATCGCCGAGGAACGGCTGTGGCGACTGGTGAATCAGCGCAAGGACTGGAGCCTGCTGAATGTGGCGTACGTCATCAGTCGCCTCGCGCCAGACCGGCAGATCGATTTCATCGATCGATATGCCAAGGCCTCTGAACTGAGCTGGTTGACGCTGCTCAAGTCCTGGGGCATCGTCCTGCAGAAGCCCCTGGATGCCCCGCGCGCGGCACGGTTCATGACCGTGGTGAAGGCTGCACTCGTGGGCAGCATCAAGCGGGGCAGCGGCACGGCGCTGCTGCCCAACTTCATGATTTACGCGTTCTCGGCAGGGATCGCGCCCGCCAACGCGCCACTCGTGGAGGAGATTGAACAGTTCCTCGCAGAAAAGCATCCCCAGGTGTTCAAGGTGGGCTACTGGAGGGCGTCGCTCCTGCGCGACCTCGGTCGCGACCAGGAAGCCATTGGCGCGTTTGTGGACGCCGCGTTGCAAATGTATGTTCCGCTGCCTGTGCCGGGAACGGCCATCCAGCAGGGCGCTCCCAGTCCGTACGCCTACGCCGGCTTCGTCAGTGCGTTCGCACCATTCCTATTCCCGAAGTACAGGCAAGAGGTGCTGGCTCTGCTCGAGGCGCAGGAGTCGGCCCCGGCAGGGTTGACCGATGCGCTGATCGGTCTCCGCATGGAATTGGCGCGCTTCGATCCTGCGGGCGACTCGCGGCAGCTCATGACGGCTCTGCAGGGCCTGGCCGATCGCCATCCGACGAACGAGCAGGTGCGCAACCTGCTGCATCCCCTGTACGACCAGTGGGGGAACACACTCAAGGCGATTGAGGTGCTGACCGAGTTGACGCGCCTGAAGCCCGACAGTCGTGAGTACCGCTACAAATTGATCGCGTTGTGGCAAAAGCTCGATTACCCCGAGAACGTCGTCAAAATCGCAGGGGCGCAGACGCTGGAGGAACTGGCGCCGCCGGCGGTGCGCAACTACTACATGGAGTCGGTCACTGGCGCGCCGACCGTACGGTTCCCGATGCTCAAACGCGCGGTCGATCAGATCAAGGCACTGGCGACCGGAGGCGACCCGAACGACGCAGCCACGGGGCTGCGGACACTGTTGCAGACGTTGCCGCCGGCCGGAATGTCCATCAACGAGTTTGCCCAGGCGCGCGACCAGGCCGACCCCTACCTGTACATGCGCGACTTCCTGATGCTCGACGGCGAGCCACCGCCAAAGACCGCCGACGAGCCGGAGACGGCGCCCCCCCCCGCAGCCCCGGTGGCGGCTGGCGGCATGTTCGCATTACGGCCGGCAGCCCCTGCCGGTACGACCCCCACGGCGAGCCGTACGATGAACACGTACGACCGCCTGATGAAGTCGCTTGAATTGACCACCGCGGAGGTGGCGCCGCGGGCCGCCAAACTCACCGAGGTCGTAGGGCGATCGGGATTTGGCATCGCGGAACTCGAGGCGTTCCTCAGCAATCTGCGGGCTGCGGATACCGACAAGCAATACATCTTCATCAACATGCTGGTGGACGCCTACGTCAGCGGCGGTCGGGGCGATGGCGAACTGCAGCGACGGTCGGCCGATGCGGCGTCCGGGCAGATGGGCCAGAAGGACGCGACCATCTGGCTCGGCCTCGCCGCGAGGCAACCGGCCGCGCGTGCGAAAGCGCTGCTCCAGATTGTTGAGGCCGGTGGTCTGTTGAGCCGCGCCCAGAGCGCGTTGTCACAGATGTTCCTGGCGCGCCTGTACGCGGCCGCCGGCCAGCCGGACAACGCGCAGAAGACCTATGTTCGGGTCGCCACACTGGTGCTGGCCGGCGCGGCCAGCAACGTGCAGCCGAACCTGACCCAGACCGATGCCTACGGTCGCGACAACGGACTGATGCTCTTCACCGGCCTTGGGTTGTTTGATGAGGCGCGATCCCGGCTCGACGCGGCTGGCCTGGACGCGCTCGTCGCAGAGATGCTGGCGCTGAGTCGGCCACCGGTCGGCCCCGTCGTGCAGCAGATGTACGCGCGGTTCGTGAACGTGTTGTACGTGCGCGCGGCAGCGGCGGGCCTGGCACTGCCGTCGTTGCAGAAGGAAGCGGCGGCCCTGCAAGTGACATCGACGTGGCCCAGGGCCGAAGTGTTGCAGGCGTCATTCGTTCGCGCGCACATGGGGTCCCTCGATGAGGCGCTGCGGCTGTTGCAGACGACGCTGAGCCGCGACTTTGAGACGCGCGACATGATGACCAGCGCGCAATCAAACGCGCAGTTCGCCTGGCGGCAGTACCAGATCGCGCTGGGTCTTGTCGGCGATGTGCAGTTGCTCGGCCCCTTCGGCACAAGTGGCGCCGGCGTGGAGCAACTCAAGCCCCTCTTTCCGCTCACGGGCGATGCGTGGCCGGGCGCGGGTGCCTGGGTGTCCGGTGTCGCGCGCGCGCTGCCTCAGTGGCTGGAGCAGGGGACCGCCAATCCCGATGCCGGTATTCAGGCCTTGTCGCTCGTGGCGTTGCGCCTCCACCAGATGGGTGACCGCGATGGCGCTCAGGCCGTCGCGCGCCACCTGACGGCGGCGCTTCGCAGGAGCCCCGTCTCGTTGAAGGCGTCGACCCTGGCGATGTCGGTGGCCGACCGCGTTGGCGCGCCGGTTGATCTGCCGGTCCTGCAGGATCTGGCGCGTCAGGGCCGCCTGGACTTGAGTCGCGTGCAGTTGGTCATTACGCGCACCGCAGCGGCCGACGGCGCCGAGGCCGCCCTGCGACTGGGCGAGATCGCCGCCAGGTCCACGTCCAATGCAGACCTGCTCAAGCAACTCATCAGGATTGCGCAAGCCGCCGGAAACGCCGCCGAAGTGCAGCGATGGACGATTCGCCAGGCCGATGCCGACGCCGCCCGCGCCCACTTGAAGAAGCCGCCGTCCAAGTAGGCGCGATCTTCATGGATCACCATGCCCCGCATGGTGTACCGTTGCCGCGTCTGTTCCACCATTCAGCGAGGCGTGAGTCTTATGGCCGATCAACCCACTCGTCGTGACTTCGTGAAGGCCGCCGCCATTGCTGGCGCCGGGTTCACCATCGTGCCCCGCTCGGTGCTGGGTAGGGGATTCCAGGCGCCCAGCGACGCGCTCAACATCGCCATCGTCGGCGTCGGAGGCATGGGCTCGAGTAACGCCGCCGCCATCATGAGCCAGAACATCGTGGCCATCTGCGATGTGGACGACGTCCTGCTGGAGCGGTCGCTCACGCGATGGAAGGAACGGATCTATCCACCCGCGCCTGCAGCCGGTGCAGCCGGCGGTGGTGGGGGAGGTCGACAGGGCGGCGCTGGTGGCGGCCAGGCCCAGGCGGGGCCGCCGCGCCCGGTCTGGCAGGAGTTCGGCAAGTCCAAACTGCAGGCCGAAGCGGATGCCAGGTGGACGCCGAACGGCGGCACCGCGGACATGAAGAAGTTCGTGGACGAGCAGATGCCGAAGGTGGCGAAGTACCGCGACTACCGCGAGATGCTCGAGAAGCAGAAAGACATCGACGCAGTCATCGTGGCCACGCCCGACCACATGCATGCAGTCATCGCGTCCAACGCGATGGACATGGGCAAACACGTGTACGTGCAAAAGCCGCTGTGCTGGTCGGTGCATGAAGCGCGGCATCTCGCGAAGAAGGCCCTCGACAAGAAGGTTGTCACGCAGATGGGCAACCAGGGCCATTCGCAGGACGATGCGCGGCGCGGGCAGGATTATCTGGCGGCGGGCGCCATCGGCGACATCAGGGAAGTGCATGTGTGGACGAATCGTCCGCTGGCGTTCTGGCCCCAGGGCATTCCGCGGCCCGCAGCCATGACCGGCAACCCGCCGACCAGTTGGAACAACAGCGCGATCACCCGCCGGCTGGCCGCGACAATGGCGTCAAGCGGCGTGACCAAGCCTGACTCGCTGGCCTGGGATCTGTTCCTGGGTGTGGCGCCAGACGTTGAGTATCACCCCGTGTATCACCCGTTCAACTGGCGCGGTTGGGTGGACTGGGGCCAGGGCGCGCTCGGCGACATGGGCGCGCACCTCATTGATCACCCGGTGTGGGGATTGAACCTGGGGCTGCCGACCATCATCGAGACCACGTCCACGCCGTTTGAGCGACGGCCCACGGCCGGCCTGGTCAGTTATCCGAACGCGACCACGACGTACTACGAGTTCGCGGCGCGCAGCGGGAAGCCGGCCGTGAAGATGATTTGGTACGATGGTGGGTTGACGCCGCCCAAGCCGGAAGAAATTGGCGAGGAACGGCTCAGTGGTGAGGGCGGGGTGCTCTACATCGGCAGCAAGGGCAAGATGCTGCAGGACACGTACGGCGCCAACCCGCGGTTGCTGCCGGCCGACAAGCACAACTCGTATGGAGCGCCGAAGGAGAAAATGACGCGGGTGCCGCACCAGGCGCACGAAATGAACTGGGTGAACGCCATCAAGGGGAAGGACACCATTTCGAGTCCGTTCTCCTATGCGGCACACCTGACCGAGATCATGCTGCTGGGCGTGGCGTCGCTGCGCGCCAACACGAAGCTCCACTACGACGCCGCCAACATGCGCGTCACGAACAATGACGCCGCCAATGAGTTCCTCACTCGGTCGTATAGGGCCGGATACTCGCTGTAATGGACAAATGACACAAGTGTCCGAAATGGCGAAGTGTCGGCATTGAGGGAGTTGGGGATTGGAAAAATGAAGGCCAATGGGCGAATGTTGGCGGCGCTGTTGGCAACCGTCCTCTGGGGCGGCGTGGCGGCCAGCTCCGAACAGCAGTGGGTTTCGCTGTTTGATGGCAAGACCATCAGCCAGTGGCGCGGGTTCAAGATCGCGACCCTGCCCGACAGTTGGCGCGTGGAGGAAGGCGCCATTACATGGACCCGGGGCGAGGCCGTCGATCTGGTGAGCCGCGAGCAGTACACGAATTTCGAGTTCGAGTTCGACTGGAAGGTGCCGCCGGGTGGCAACAGCGGAATCATGTTCCGGGTGAGTGAAGGGCCCGAGCGCACGTATCACAGCGGTCCCGAGTTCCAGATTCTCGACAATGCCCGCCACTCCGACGGCAAGAACCCGATGACGTCGGCCGGCGCGAATCATTCGCTCCACGCACCCACCCGGGATATGTGCAAGCCGGTGGGCGAATGGAATCAGGGCCGGCTCGTCGTCAACGGCAACCATGTGGAGCACTGGCTCAATGGCGAAAAGGTCGTGGAGTACGAACTGTACAGTCCCGATTGGACCGCGCGCCTGCTTGCCAGCAAGTTCAGGGACGTGCCTCGATACGGCCGCGAACCGCGCGGCCACCTCGTCCTCCAGGAACATGGATCACGCGTCCAGTACAAGAACCTCCGAATCAAGGTGTTGCCCTGACTATGAGTACTCGCCAGCGACTCTTCGTGATGATGGTGCTCGAATTTTTTATCTGGGGCGCCTGGCTTCCGTTGATCTTCGGCTACCTGCCGAGCCTGGGCTTCAGCCCGCTCGAGCAGTCGCTCATCCTCAGCGCCTTCCCAGTGGCCTCCATCATCGGGATGTTCTTCAGCAACCAGTGGGCCGACCGGTCGTCTTCACCTGAGCGGGTGTTGGCGCTCTCGCATTTGATCGGTGGACTGGCAATTCTGGGGTGCGGATTCACACGCTCCTTCCTGCCGTTCTTCGCGCTCATGCTGGTGCACTGCCTCCTGTACGTGCCGACGATCTCGATCACCAACTCGATCGCGTTCGCCAACATGAAGAATCCCGACAAGGAGTTCGGCCTCGTGCGGATGGGTGGCACCATCGGCTGGATTCTGGCGGCGTGGCCGTTTACGTTCATCTTCGTCAACTGGACGGCCGTCGATGCCGCAGGGACCACGGGGTTCGTGAACTGGCTCGGCACGGCGCTCGCCAATCCACTGACGGGGGACGCCGCCAAAGCCGCCACCCGCTGGACCTTTATCGTCGCCGGCCTGGCGTCGCTCGCGCTTGCAGCATTCAGCCTCGTGCTGCCGAAGTCAGCCCCGCAGGTCCGCGCGGCCGGCGCGGGACGCGCGGCCTGGTCGGAGGCCTTCGGCCTGTTGAAGCACCCGTTCATCCTGGTGCTGTGGCTCGTGACTCTGGTGGATTCGTTTGTGCACAACGCCTACTTCAACTGGACCGGTGTGTTCCTGGGCACCGCTCGAGAGGCCGGCGGCGTGGGAATCGCCTCCAACTGGATCACGCCCGTGATGAGCATCGGCCAGGTGGCCGAAATTCTCACCATGCTCGTTCTCGGTGCGACGCTGGTGAAACTCGGCTGGCGCACCACGATGGTGATTGGCATTCTGGGCCATGCGGCGCGGTTCGCGGTGTATGCGTTGTTCCCGGCCAGCGCCGGCATGATCATCGCGGTGCAGGTGCTGCACGGCATCTGCTACGCGTTCTTTTTCGCCACCGTCTACATCTTCGTGGACGCGTACAGCCCGAAGAGCATCCGGGCCAGCGCGCAGGGACTGTTCAACCTCCAGATCCTCGGCATCGGCGCGCTGCTGGCCAATTTCATTTGTCCGTGGCTGATGCAGAGCGTCTATACCACTGGCGGCGTGACCGACTTCAGAGGCCTGTTCATGGTGCCGCTCGCAGCGGCGTCCATCGGCGCCATCGCGCTCGCACTGTTCTTCCGGCCGCCCGCGTCAGGACCCGCGGCCCCGTAGCTCGGGCTGCATGATGAGACTGTTGTGCACAAGCCTGTTTGTTGTCCTGGGCGCAATGTCGTCGGCCACGCCTGCGCAGACGCCGCGCGGCGGCCGCCCGAACATCATCTACATCATGACGGACGACCATGCGGCGCACGCCATCGGTGCCTACGGGTCAAAGGTCAACAAGACGCCGCATCTCGATCGGCTGGCTCGCGAAGGCGCGCTGCTGACCTCGGTGTTCGCGACCAACTCGATTTGTACGCCCAGCCGGGCGGCTATCCTCACGGGGCAGTACGCGCATATCAATGGCGTGACGATGTTCAATCGGTTCGACAGCACGCGGATGACCGTGGCGCGGCTGCTGCAGCAGAGCGGGTATTACACCGGCATGGTGGGCAAGTGGCACCTGGGCAGCGATCCGGCCGGGTTCGATCGCTGGGAAATACTGCCCGGACAGGGAGCCTACCTCGACCCCGTCTTCTACACCGCCACCGACGAGAAGGTCTACAAAGGCGAATACGCGACCGATGTGATCACCGACCGCGCACTGGATTTCCTGCAGAACCGCGCGCGCGACAAGCCGTTCTTTCTGATGATGCATCACAAGGCGCCGCATCGGCCGTGGCAGCCCAACGATGAGCATGGGGCTCACTTCGCCACCCAGCGCATCCCTGAGCCGGTCACGTTCTGGGACTCCTACGCCACGCGCACGGACGCGCTCCATGAGAACCAGCAGCGGGTGGCCGCGGACCTCACGAATCGAGACCTGAAGCTCACACCGCCTGAAGGCCTGGTGGGGCCGGATCTGACGCGCTGGTACGGGACCAAGCCCGAGTCGGTGACGATTGTGCGGGACGGTACGGACGTGACGCTGACCGGCGAGGAACTGACCCGTTGGAAGTATCAGCGGTACATGCAGGACTACCTGGCCACCGTGCAGTCTGTGGACGACAGCGTCGGGCGCGTGCTTGCGTACCTCGACACGGCCGGTCTGGCCAGAAATACCGTGGTGATCTACACGAGCGACCAGGGCTTCTTCCTGGGCGATCACGGCATGTTCGACAAGCGGTTCATGTACGAGGAATCGATCCGGATGCCGTTCCTGGTGCGGTGGCCCGCCGGGATCAAGCCAGGCACCCGGAGCGATGCGCTGGCGCTGAACGTGGACTTTGCGCCGACGTTCCTCGAGCTGGCCGGCCTCCCGGCCTCCACCGAGATGCAGGGACGCAGTCTGGCGTCGGTGCTGCGCGGCCGGACGCCCGGCGACTGGCGCTCGTCGATGTACTACCGCTACTACCACGACCCCGGCGACCACAACACGCGAGCGCACCTCGGTGTGCGCACGCGCACCCATAAACTCATCCACTTCTGGAAGAAGGATCAGTGGGAGCTGTTCGACCTGGTCAACGACCCGTACGAACTCCACAATCTCTACGGCCAGCCCGGCCAGGAAGCCCTGACGGCCACGCTGAAGGCCGAACTCGCGCGACTGAAACGCGAAGTGCGAGACGACGACCAGTTGGCGGACGTGCAGTTGCCCAATGGCGTTGATGGTCCCGTGGCCCGGCTGAGAGGAAAATGACGCCGTGCCCAGCCTCCCGCCACCCTTCCGTGGAGGATGTGGAGCAAGTCTCCAGGCTGGCAGACCCGGTGCTTCGCAACCTCTGGATTACGAATCACTATCACCGCCTGGCGGTGAACGTCCCTCCGGGCGCTGGCGGCGGTGCGAACTGGTGCACATTCGCCGTCTGGGCGTCGCGGCAGGCGGGTCAGACCATCCGCGGCGAGGACGTGCTGGAATCGCTTGAGCGGTGTGCGCGACAAGACTCGAGAATCATCGCAGGGATCAATCGACTGTGGCGGCGCGTGTTCGTGTACGCCATCGAACATCCGGAGTCGAAGCGCGCGCGAGTGCTTCGGATCATCACCGCCGGCCCCTTGACCCGAGCGAGCGATGCGGTGGCCCGGGGCAACCGCAAGGTGTATGTCGAAATCGCGCGCGAGTTCGCGCGATTCCTGCCGCTGTGCAGGGGCGGAGTGATTGCGCCCGACGACCTGGCAGGGTTTCTGGCGGGCCTGCGCGCCGGCGAGGCGCCCGAAGGCCAGGACTCTCTGCGCCGGGCCTTCACGCACTACGCCGCCGCGTTGCAGACCACGGAACCGGCGGCCAGATCGGAACTGGTGCTGCTGTCCAACCTCATGATTGGGTGGCACGAGCAGACGCGACTGCAGCCCGAGATTCTCGAGGCGCTCGAGGTGCCGTTTGCCGCGTTCGGCGACATCGGTGCCCGGTTGCTGCATATCCTCAGACCAGCGTGCACAAGCTGGCACTGGACCGTGAAGACGCCGCTGGCCGCGGCCGTGGGGGCTGTGGCGCGCGCGGTGGAGCTCACCTTGCGGGGCGCAACGCGGTCGGTCATCACGGATCGGATGATGACCCTGTCATTTCCAGACGCGATGATTCATCTTGGTCGCGACCTCAAGGGCGACTACCCGGCGCCGTTGCGTGAGCCACGCAACCCCGATTTGGTCCAGCTCCTGGAGCGCTTTCGCCCGACCGAGCAGGACCCGAACGGCGTGGGCGCCTGTGACTGGTCGGTCCTCGACCAGCGGATGTGCCTGATCACGCAGCTCTTCCGGCTCCGCCACGACGACCCTGTGCTGTTCAGTGCTCCCTTCAGCGCCGATCAGGTGATGGCGTTTGAGGCCGGCCGCCTGCCGGACGGTGAGTTCTGAGGTTGGTCTACCACTCTCGGCATGGCCACACCCGCCAACCATGTTGACGTATTCCTCTCGACCTCAACTCATCCTCCGCTCACGGGGCCCGGCAGAAGCCGGGCTCCCACCCCCGCGCTTCTGACGCGCCGTGCATCACCTGACAGCCCCCATGAAAACTTCATGGAACTTCAGGGAACTTCATGGTGCAAAAATTAAGCCCAATACGCTTCGCCCTTGGGCTGGGCGATCACGATGGGCCGCAGGAAGTCGATGGCCTTGCGCAGCCCCTCGGCGGGTGACATCAGGCTGTCTTCGTGCTCGATGCTGATGACGTGGTCGTAGCCCACCAGCCGCAGGTTCGAGATGATGTCTTTCCAGACGCGCGGGTCGTGGCCATAACCGACCGTGCGGAAGATCCAGGACCGATCCAGTTCCTTCGTGTACGGCTTCGCGTCCAGCACGCCATTGAGCGCCGTGTTGGCCGCGTCGATGCGGCAGTCTTTGGCATGGACATGAAAAATACGATCGCCGAGGGCCCGAATCGCCTGCACGGGATCCGCCTGCTGCCAGAACAGATGACTGGGGTCGAAGTTGCACCCGATGACCTTCGGCGCAATCGCCGACAGCCTCAGCATCGTCTCGGCGTTGTACGCCACGAAGTTCGGGTGCATCTCGACCGCCACGCGCACGCCCGCCGACCGGCAGCGCTTGGCGGTGGCCGTCCAGTACGGCACCACTCGCTCGGTCCACTGCCATTCGAGCGCGGCCGCAAACTCGGGCGGCCACGGCGACACGATCCAGGACGGCTGTTGGGCCTTGCCGTCGCTGCCGGGGCAGCCGCTGAACGTGATCACCGTCTGCACCTCGAGTTTCGCGGCCAGTTGGACCGTTCGCTGAAACACTTCGTCGTGCGCCTTGGCGATTCGGCGGTCCGGATGCAGGGGGTTTCCGTGGCAACTCAGCGCGCTGATGGTCAGGCCCCGCGCGCGGATGGCATCGCGGAAGGCCCGCAGCTTTCGATCGTTCGACAGCAGTTCCGCCGGCTTGCAGTGCGCGTCACCTGGATACGCACCCGTACCTAACTCCACGGCATCCAGACCGAGTTCGACCACCGCGTCGAGCATGGGCTCAAGAGAACGGTCAGACAGCAGGACGGCGAACACACCAAGCTTCACTTCATCACCTCAACGGTTCCTCTCGGCCTTGAGACCCAGGCCGAGCTACGAAGTAGTTTCCCACCGGCGCGATTTCGAGGCGCGTTCCATCGCCGTCAGCACGCGCTGGTTGGTCACCCCATCCGAAAAATTTGGGGATGGCAACGTATTGTCTGCGATCGCTTCGAGCAGGTCGTAGATCGTGTGAACAAACGTGTGCTCGTAGCCGATGACGTGCCCGGGCGGCCACCAATGGCCGATGAACGGGTGGGACTGTTCCGTAACCATGATCGTGCGGAAGCCGCGTAGGTGAGGCGGGTCACTGTCGAAGTAGACCTCCAGTTCGTTCATCCGTTCCAGGTTGAACGCCACGCTGCCCAGCCGGCCGTTGATTTCGAATCGGTTGAAGTTCTTGCGGCCATTGGCCATGCGCGTGGCTTCGATCGTGCCGGTCGCCCCGTTGGCAAAATGCACCAGCGCCATCGCGGCGTCATCCACGGTGACCTCCACCATTGTTCCTCGGCCTTGAGACCCAGGCCGAGCTACGAGGAGTTTCCCCAGTTCCTCAGTTCCCAATTTTCCAGTGGGGCGCTTTTTGACGAATGTGGTCAAATCCGCCGAGACCTCGGTGATCTCGCCCACCAGGAACCTGGCGAGGTCGATTGAGTGCGACGCGATGTCACCCAGGGCGCCTGAGCCGGCCTTGGTACGGTCGAGCCGCCAATTGAACGGGGCAGCCGGGTCGGACATCCAGTCCTGCAGGTAGGTCCCCCGGTAGTGGCGAATCTCTCCGAGCTTCCCTTCACTGATGAGCTGTCTCGCCAGCATCACGGCCGGTGCGCGCCGGTAGTTATGGCAGATCATGTGCGCCACACCGGCCTTTTCAACCGCAGCGAGCATGCGTTCGGCGTCTTTCAGCGAGTTCGCGAGCGGCTTCTCGCACAGCACGTGTTTGCCCGCGCGTGCCGCCGCGATGGCGATCTCTGCATGACTGTCGCCGGGCGTGCACACATCGACAAGGTCGATGTCTTTCCGCCGCACGACCTCGCGCCAATCGGTGGCGCCCTCATCCCACCCCAGCGCCCGACGGGCGCGTTCAACCTCGGTGGCCGTCCGGCCACAGATGACCTTCATGCGTGGAGGCCGCTTCGGCGAAAAAAACGACGCCGTCTGGCGGTAGGCGTTGCTGTGCGCCCGCCCCATGAACGCGTAGCCGATGAGCGCAACGTTGATTGGATCCATGAGTTCCTGGTCGTCGGTCACTTTTCCGGAGGCAGCGTCTTGTCGAACGCGCGTACGTGGCTCGCCAGTGCCTTGATCTCGTCGGGCTTGAGTTTGCCCTTGAACGACATCATCGGCGTTCCGGCCACGCCGTCAGTGATGACCTTCACCATGTCGGTGGACTTCGTCCCGTGTTTCCACTTCCGGCTGATAAACGCCATCTCGGGAATCGCGGCCTTGCCCAGGGGGCCGTGGCACATCACGCAATGCACGCGATACAGCGTGGCCACGTTCGGCGCCTGCGGAACTGGCGAACTGGCGGAAATGGCCGCGATCAGGAGCAAAACGCGCATGGGCTATTTTCCCACGCGGGGCCGCGCGATTAACGCCCCGGCGTAACACACGGCCACCAGGCCGATGAGCGCGCCATAGCCGGTGATGAGCGCCAGATACTCCGCCACGCCGCCGGCCATCGCCCCCAGCAGGTTGGTGCCGTAATCACGCGGAAGCGACGTCGATCGCTTGATCGCCGAGCCGAACAGCAGGCCCGCACAGAAAATGGGACTGAAACCGAGGACGATGTAGGTCAGCGACTCGGCGGCGAGGCTGTCAAACGCGAGGCGGCCCACAGGCACCATGTAACTGAGGCCGAGCAAGCCGAGCAGCACCGTGCCCACCACCCAGGGCCGGCGAATCTCCCATCGACACCACGAAATTGGCCCCGAGTGCCATCACCAGCACCGAGACAATCGCCAGCGATGCCACCACCCAGGTGGATCCCCATAAAAGGGCGAACTGCGTGATGGACTTGGTTTCCAGCAGCATGAACCCCGCGCCCAACAGGAAGAACTCCCACGACCATCGTCCCGACGCCCTGCGGACGACGGGCGCGACAACAAGGAGGGACGCGCCAAGGATCAGCAGGAGCGTGTAGATGTAGTGGCGCGGGATGTGACGGTCGCGCAGGTACAGGAAGGGCCAGTCGTCGGAGGCCGGCTCGATGTTCTTGTCCCGATGATGCAGGCGCGCCGGGCTCGGCGCATGCGACTGGCCAAACGCCGTGACGCGTTCCGGAATCACCGGCGATGGCGGCATCTGCGCCACGCGCGGCCCTGCCAGCATGACGCCCAGGAACGACCGCGCCTCATGCACGTGCACATAGGGTTCTGTCCCGAACGCAACGGCTGCACTGTTAGCGAGGCGATCGACCAGCCACGGTTCGCGGAAGTAGTTGTAGACCGCCAGCACGCCGTTGTCGGTCAGCCTGTTGCGCACGTCAGCAAAGGCCTCCTGCGTGAACATGTAGCTCTCGAGTCGCACGCCCGAAAAGCCCGACTGCAGCGTCAGCGAGTCAATCAGCGCGAACACCACCATGTCGTACTTCTTCGTGGTCGTCCTCAGGTAATGCCGCGCATCGTCATTAATGACCGTCACGCGCGGGTCCGAGAAGGGCTGGTCGGGATGCAGTTCGCGACCGAGTCTGATGATGGTCGGATCGATCTCGACGGCATCAACGTGCTTGGCGCCGTGGCGCAACGCCGCTGACACGTCGCTGCCCGAGCCGGCACCAAGGACGAGCACGTTCTCGAACGTGTCGCCAAAGACCGCGTAAGGCCACTGGTAGAAGTACTCCTTCTGTTCGAGCGGCGCCATCGACTGGTGGAAGATGTTGTTGACCTCCACCACGGTGTCATCGCCCTGCTGGCGCACGACGATCTTGTAGTACGGCGACCACAAGGTGTTCGCTGAGATGAAATGCACCAGGACCACCGTGGCGGCGACGAGCGCCACGCCGACCTGACCCAGGACGCGGCTGCTGGATGTGGCGCCTGGTTCCGCAGACAGGAGCAGGGGTGTGGCCACGACCGCTCCGATGCCGAACCACACCGACGGCGGCAGCTCGTACCAGGACATCGCGCCCAGCATCAGCACGCCGGCAAGGCTTCCGGCCACGTTCCATGTGTAGGCCGGCAGCGAGGGCAGGGTGCTCATCTCGCGGCCCATCCGCTGCGCCAACGCCGTGAACAGCGCGACCACCACAAAGAAGATGGCAGGCAGCAGCAGCACGCTTTCGATCTGCAGGATGTCTTCGTTGGTGCCGCTGGTGAAATAGATGGCGCCCGTGGCCACCACATTCACTTCCAGCCGGAACGTGGCGGCGCCGGCCACGATGGCGAGCAGGATGAAGGGAAAC
>JBKJQX010000114.1:0-8700 GCA_046594875.1 Vicinamibacterales bacterium | reverse complement strand
ACTGACGTTCCGGCCTTGCAGGAATTGAGGGTTGAGGATTGAGCGATTGAGGATCGGGATGGGACGGATTGCTGATTGCTGATCGCCGATCGGCAATTGTGGAATTGCCGGATCGCGGGATCTCCACATTGCGGTATGGTGCGACTTGCAGATTGCGGGAATCGTCCATCGCACCATCAGCAATCAGCTATCCCACCATCTCACAATCCGCCAATCCCGATCGTCAATCTCACATCAGCCATCCGTCCCATCCCGATCCTCAATCGCTCAATCCTCAACCCTCAATGGAGGCGCACGTTACTTCCATGGTCGCTCAATCCTCAACCCTCAATTCCTCCGACTCCTTATCGCGCACAAAAAAACGCCCGGCCAGCAGTGCTGACCGGGCGTTCGTGTCTTCCAGATGGTGTGCGGCGTTAGAACCGAATCCGGCCGCCGAGCTGCATCTGCCAGCGCGAGCGCAGGTCGTCGCGCTGCCACTTGCGGAAGCTTGCCCCCGTCAGGAACGAGATGTTGTACCCCGTGACCTGTCCCGAGGTCAGCACCGGCGTAACCGGCGCGATCGCGTTGAACGTGGCGTACTCCTGGATGCCGCGCTTGGAGTCGATGAGGTTCAGCACGTTGATGATGTCGAGCGAGATCTCCGCCTTGACGCGCTGGAACGGCAGCGCGACGCTGTAGCGGAAGTCGAGCTGGTTGGACCAGGGCGCGCGGCAGACGTTGCGCGGGATGATCTTGCCGATGAAGTCATCCAGGCAGCCGTCTTCCTGAAGGAAGTTGACCAACTGCTGGTAAGTGCCGCCGGTGAACGCCACTTCCGACGCCGAGGCCGGGATGTAGAGCAGGTCGTTGCTCGTGCGGCCATCACCGTTCACGTCGCCGAAGTACGTGAGCGTGAAGGGCCGGCCCGACTGGCCTGAGTAGTAGACCGAGGCCGTGCCGGTGGCACCGCCAAACAACCCCATCTCGTACGACGCCGAGAAGTTGACGCGGTGACCGGGGTCGTAGACCGAGGTGCCCACCGGGGGATTGTTCGGGTCGCCCGGGTTGAGCACGTTGCCCCAGTTGGACGCGGCCTGGCTCGACGTGCCTTCCATGGTCGCCTTCGACTCGCCGTAGAGGTACGACGAGTTGAAGAAGAACCCGTTGCGGAACGGCTTGCGCAGCTCCACGATGCCGCTCCACGTGTGTCCCTCACTCGAGTTGGTGAGGAAGATGACGTCGCTGAGCGTCGTGGTGTCGCGCGTGAAGATCGGACGGCCGTCGAGGTTCTGCGAGCCCGACTGCAGGTCGCGATTCAGGTTCTGGTACTTGACGTCCTGGATGTTCTTTGTGAACAGGAACTCGCCCGACGCCACCAGGCCGCCCGGCAGCTTGGTTTCGTAGGCGAGGTTGCCGCGCAGCAACGTCGGGTACTTGTAGTTGGGATCGATGAGGTCGATTTCGTTCTGGAACGACGAGCCTGACGCGCCAGTCACCGTCGTGGGCTGGCCCAAGGCATTGGCCACGAACGGAATGCGGCTGGCACCGTTGTTCGACGCGCCGATACGCTGAAACTCAATGCCGGTGTTGCCGTACTGGTTCGACAACCACACATACGGCGTGCGGCCCGAGAACATGCCCACGCCGCCGCGAATCTGTTTGGAGCCGTCACCTTCGAGGTCCCAGTTGAAACCGATGCGCGGGGAGTAGCGCACGCCGGACGGCGTGGTGTCGGTCGCGAACCCGAAGTTCGCCACAGCCGCCGGGTTGGCCGTCGGCTTGTCGGGGAACAGCGGCACGTCAATACGCGCGCCCATCGTGAGCGTCACGTTCGGGCGCCAGCGCCACTGGTCACCGACGTAGAAGCCCAGGGTGCGCACCCCGAACTCGGCCGACGCCTTGGCCGGGTTGGTCGGGAAGCTGTGGTCAAACTGCTGGGCCAGGCCCTGGTCGAAGAAGGCCAGGGTGTTGAACGTGTAGGTGCCGAAGTTGTCGCGGATGAACAGGTTCCGGAACTGGAAGAACTCGTTGTGGGTGCCCAGGGTAATCGTGTGGCGCCCCTTCAGGACCGTGTAGTCGTCATGGAGCTCGATGATGTCCTGATCGAGTTCGTTGGCGGCCGAGAAGTTTTCGCGGCCCGCGGTGATCTGGATGCCACTGGCCAGCCGCACGGTCACGCGCGGAAACGGCTTGCTCTCGAAGTCTTGACCCGCCCGGCGGTCGCGCACACGCGTGTAGGCAATCCGGAATTCGTTGACGGCGTTGCCGAACGTCGAGTTCAGCTGGGCCACCAGTCCGTTCGACTTGTTGCGAATCCGGTAGAACCCGTCCGGCGTGGTGTAGCTCGAGGTGCTGGTGCCGCCGATGTCGTTGAGGGCGTCCACGTAGTTGTGACGCAACGTCAGGCGGTGGTTTGACGCGAGATTGATGTCCACCTTCCCCAAATACTTGTCCGAGTTGGTGGTGCGACTGAATTCGTCCGAGGCGGCGTCAATCGAATAGCCGTACTTCGTGCTCAGGATGTTGAAAAACGAGGCGACGTCCGCCTCCGCTCCGCGGAAGGTCTGCCCGCAGCCCGAAATACAGAACCCAGTGGGCGTCGTCTTGCGGCCCCAGTCGGCATTGCCGAAGAAGAAGGCCTTGCCCCGCTTGATGGGACCGCCGACGCTGAAGCCGCCCTGCTTGTCGCTGAACGTGGCGATCTTGGTGCCGGTGATGCCCTTGCCCACCCAGTCCTGGTCGCGGCCGAAGAAGAAACCTGTGCCGCTGAAGTTGTTGGCGCCGCTCTTGGTCACGGCGTTGATGCCGCCACCCGAGAAGCCGCCCTGCCGCACATCGTACGGCGACACCACGAGCTGAATCTGGGCAATGGCGTCGATGCTGATGGGCTGCGCTTCCGTCTGACCGCCGGGCGTGCCCGTCTCGGCCAGGCCGAACAGGTCGTTGAACACCGCGCCGTCAATCTGAATGCTGTTGTAGCGCGCGTTGCGGCCGGCCACCGACACCGCGGTCACCGTGTTGTTGGTGGTAATGGCCGCAAAGTAGGGATTGATGCGGACGATATCCAGCAGGCTGCGCGAAATTGTCGGCAACGCTTCCTTGACTTCCCCCGCGATGTTCGCTGCAGCGCCGGCGCGGGTGACGTCAATGGACGTCGCTTCACCAACCACCGTCACGGCCTCGGACACGGACTCGAGTTCGAGCTTGAACGGCACCTGGCGCTCTTCGCCGAGGTTGACGATGATGCCGTCTGCTTCCTTCTTGCGGAAGCCAGACATGGTCACGGTGACGGTGTAAGGGCCGCCCACCTGCACGTTCTGCAGAATGTACTTGCCGTCCGACATGGTGACGCCTTCATACGTCGTCCCCGTCGGCCGGTGGATGGCCACGACCGTGGCGCCCGGCAGCACTCCACCCTGCGCGTCCACAACCGAGCCTGACACCGCACCGGTCGTCACGGTCTGCGCGGAGGCAGACTCCGCAACGGCCAGAGCCGCACACAGCACGAAGCTGAGAAACAGCGTTGACTTCCTGACAAACTTCATCCCTGATCTCCAGTCCATAAAACGCAACCATCCCCTCGAATCGAGGCGGGCGAATTATAGCAGTACGCCCCGCGACGCCAGAGGCACAGGCACGTCACGGGACGGTTAAATCAGGAGGATCAGGCGGGCCCCAGGGTTATTTCCGCTTGGCGAACGGCAGCGTCCAGTCCGACCGGTGGGTCACATCCACGTCCTCGCGCTTCACTTTCACCTCGATTTTCCGGACCCGGCGCATCGGATCGGGGTTCTTGGAGTAGTAGCTGAGGATGTAGTAATCGGAGGTTTCGGCGTCGATTCGCGCCAGCCCCTTCTTGAAATCGTTGGAGTTGCAGATGCAGAACCCGCCCGTCAGGTCCGCGATGGTCCTGAGCGAATCCACCGACGTGGTGACATAGTTGCGCCACTCGGTCGTGGTGAAGTTCTGGTTGATGTCCGGACCGGCAATGAGCCCGCGCGGGTCGATGGTATAGAACGTGGCATTTGCCCGGTTGGCAGCCCGTGTCAGCTCGGCCAGCTGCGACACCAGATCCGCCACGGCAAACGCCTGGCTCCCCGTTTCGAAGGGGTTCATCCCGTCGCGCTCGCGCGACGTGATGCCGGTCTCGAGCGGCAGGTTGCCGCCCGGCTCGCGCTGCGGGACGGCGTAGCGCTCCTGCTCCTGCTTCCAGCGCGACTCGGTGAACGGGTTGAAGTCGTACCCGGAGCTCAGGTAGATAAACGCCTTCCGGCGGTTGTTGACCCGCTCAAGCTGCTTCAGCAGGTCATACGCGGTGGAAAATGCCACGTGCACGCGATGCCGCAGTTCCTGCGGCCCTGCGGTCGACGACGGCGCCAGCAGGATATCTTCGGGCGACATGCCGGCGCCCATGACTTTCTTGATGGACTCGGTCAGGCGCCCGCGGTCGTAGGTCTGCTGTACTTCGATCGACGACGGCCCCGTGGACACGACCGAAAACAAGTCGCCGTCATGCACCAGGGTGTTCGTGATCTGCGTCAGCAGGTTGCGCACCCGCGGCGAATCCCCGGCCTGCAGGTGCAGGTCGTCGATAAAAATGATGAACACGCGGCCCGCGACGTCTGACGGGGGGCGTGTCGGCGGCAGGATCATGCCTTCGGGCGCGGCCGTGGGGGCACTGAGCACCTCCACCGAGAGTTCGCGCCCGCCGTACACCAGGCGGTAGTCACCGACCGACTGTTCGACCCCGTCTTCGAGGACCACGAAGTCCTTCATCTTCAGGTCGGGAATGAACTGCCCGCGTTTGTCGCGGGGGATCACGTCGAGCGTGACCAGGTCGACCTGGCTAACGAATGTCGGCCGCTGGGTCGGCGTGTGGGCGGCCGACGTCTGGGGCGGCGGCTGCTGGCCGCTGATCGTCACTGCGGTCAGGAGGGCCGGAAGCATCAGCCAGACCCGGGGGGTCGTGGGTCTCTGGTTCATGGGAGTCATCTCGTTGCCCAATTATGACATCGCCGACGTCCGTCTGGTCTTCGCCGGTACCCGGTACGGCGTCTTCGCGGGGTTTTCCCCCGCGCCGGCCGCGGCGGCGCCTGGGAAGTTCTGCGGCCACCGCATCCCACCTGGCATCGATGCCGGCCGTGTTGGCGCGAATCGCGGCCTCGTCGGCCCATTGGTCAGGGTTCAGATGCAGCGCGGCCTCCAGCAAACGGTCGCGTTCCTCCGGCGTGCGCGACCGGCGCGCGATCCGATGGGTGAGGTCGGCAAACCGGGCCCGCAGGACCGCCGCCGCGGCCGCGCCCAGTGTCTGGCCCAACAGCGACTCGTCCACGATTTCCATCGGTGGCGCAGCCACCGGCGCAGCGTCTTCGCGCTCGCGGCTCGCCGGACGGTCGCGGCGGGTCTGTGCCCGCTGTCGTGGGCCGCGATCGCGCGGATCGGGTCGAGCCGGCGGCATTGGCTCTCGCAACAGGCCGACCCAATCAAACGAAATATCGGGATGGGTGTGCTCGAGCGCCTCGCGCACCTCGGCGTCAAGCGACTTGCGGCCGATCGGCAGATTGGGCGGCGACCGGAAGAGGTAAAGCACACGAGCCCGGCTCGAACTCTGCCCCGCGCGATACCCGTGCATCACGTAGGTGTGTTCGTAGCCGCGCTTGTCGCGGGCGTAGCGAATGAACGGCAGCTGACTTACCTCTTCTTCCCGTCAGCTTTCTTCGCGGCCTTCTTCGGCTTGGCTGCCGCGGTCGGCTTCTTGGTCTTCTGCGGTTTCGCGACAGCTTTCTTCACCGGCTTCGCTGTCGGCTTCGGCGCCGGCTTCGACGCTTTGGCGGCGGGCTTGGCAGCCTTGGGCGCAGCCTTGACGGGTTTGATGGCGGGCTTCGCGATGGCGGCCTTGGCGACAGGCTTGACCGCCTTGGGCGCAAGAACCGGTGCCTTCGCTGCAGGCGCTGGCGCCTTGGGTGCGGGAGCCACGGCCTTGGCGGGTTTGGCCGGCGCGACAGCGGGCAATTTCGGCGCGACCACAGCGGCCACCACCGGCGCGGCTTTGGCCGCCGAAGCGGCCTTCGCCGCCGCCTTGTTGGCCGCGCGGGCCTGCGCTGCGGCGGCCTTGGCCGCCGCTGCCGCGGCCGCAGACTTGCCAGCAGCCGCCTTGAACGTGCGGTTGGCCAATTCCACGAGGTTGGCCATCTCCTGCTTCTGGTCGCGTTCGGGCTCCACGCGCGTAGAGACGACCGGTGGCAGCAACTTGGCCACCACCGACGAGTTCTTCGGCGTATTGGCTACCGCAGACGGATCGTGAAACACGCGCACCAAATCGAACCCGTCGTAGAGCGACCGATACGTCCAGATTTCAGTGACGCTCACCTTGTGCGCATCGCAAAAACGGCGCGCCGCATCAAACATCAGCACGGGGACATACAGATGGAACGGCACACGCGCGCGGCCAAAATGTTGCCACTGCGCCAGTGCCTCGAGGTTGTTGGTGGACTCACCCGTCTCGACCTCCACCAGCCCGGCAATCTTCGAGGCCGACAGCAGGACGAGATCTGGAAAAAATGGGGCCGGGCCAGCCAGTTTCACCGGCGCCGCCTGGCCCTCGCCGGCATTGATGTGGACTTCGAACTTCTTTTGGTACTTCAGCTGCAGGAACCGGATCAGACGATCATGTTCCAACTGCTCTCGAACGGGACGGATCAGGATGGGCGACACGCGGCCTCCGAGGTAAGTTAGGTCGCATGCCAGAACGAGCCAAATGCCCGCCCGGCAGGGGGATAACAGCGTGGGTATCCTAACACTAGTCGGGGTAGAATCGATGTTCCCATGCTGTTTTCTCGCCGTAAACCCGCACTGACGTTCGCAGTGCCGGCCCTGATCTGCCTGGCCGCCGCCGCGTGCGGCGCCCCGGCCCCCTCTCCCCAGCCCCCGGCTCCACCCTCCGCCATCGTCCCCACGGACCTGACCGCGCTGCTCGCAGAAATCAAGGCGAACGACGCCGGCCAGCTGGCGGTGTCAGAAGAAGACGGGCGCTTTCTGCGCGTGCTGGTGGCCACTCGCGGCACACGTCGCGCGCTGGAAATCGGCGGCGCCAGCGGCTATTCAGGCATCTGGATTGGGCAGGGTCTGCGCCAGACCGGCGGCCGGCTTGTGACCATCGAGTACGACCCGGTGCGCGCGGCGGAGGCGGCCACCAATATCGCCCGCGCCGGCCTCGCGGACATCGTGCAGGTGATTGCCGGCGACGCGTTTGTCGAAATCCCGAAGCTGCAGGGCACGTTTGACATGGTCTTCCTTGACGCGTGGAAGAAGGACTACAAGGCGTTTTTTGATCTCACGTTCCCCTCACTTGAAACAGGCGGCGTGTTCCTGGCACACAACGTCGTGAACAAGCGCGAAGAGATGGGCGATTTTTTCGATGCCATTGGCGCGGCGCCCGGCGCCTGGTCCACCATCATTGCGCCGTCGGGCGAAGGCATGTCGCTCACCTACAAAGGCCGGTAATCTGTGGCTCCACGACACGTACATATCATCGGCGTCCCACTCGACCTGGGCGGCGGTCGCCGCGGTGTGGACATGGGGCCCTCGGCCGTCCGCATCGCCGGCCTCGGCGAACGCCTGGCCGCCATGGGTTGCACCGTGACCGACAAGGGCGACCTGACGACGCCGATCCCCGAGACGCAGGTGGCGCGCGACCCGAGCAAGCGCTACATCAAGGACATTGCCAAGGTGTGCCAGCGCGTCTACCAACAGACGCGGCAGTCGCTGGCCGATGGCGCGCTGCCGATTGTCATCGGCGGCGACCATTCCCTCGCGGCCGGGTCGGTCGGCGCGTCCGCCGACTTCGCGGTGGAGGGCGGCGGCCAGTTGGGCGTGTTGTGGATCGACGCCCACGGCGACATGAACACGCCCTCCACCACCTCATCGGGGAACGTGCACGGCATGCCGCTCGCCGCGCTCGTGGGCACCGAACCGGCGGAACTGGCCGGCATTGGTGACCGTTCGCCCAAGGTGAAAGCCGAGCACGTGGTGCTGATTGGCATCCGCAACCTGGACGAGGCCGAAAAGGCACAGATCCGTGCCGCGAAGGTGCACGTCTTCACGATGAAGGACATCGACCAGCACGGCATTGCCGTGGTGATGAAACGCGCGCTCGACATCGCCACCACCGGCACCACCGGCCTGCACGTGTCGTTCGACCTCGACGCGTGTGATCCGGCCATTGCCCCGGGTGTGGGCACGCCGGTCAAGGGCGGCTTGTCCTACCGCGAAGCCCACATGGTGATGGAAATGATCGCGGACTCGGGCCGGATGACCGCGCTCGATCTGGTCGAGGTCAACCCCATCCTCGACACGCAGAACCAGACAGCGACACTCGCCGCCGAACTCGCGTTGTCCGCACTCGGCATGGGAATTCTGTGAATCGGCGATACAATCAGCGTTCGTGTGGGCCGCTAGCTCAGGGGTAGAGCACCTGGCTTTTAACCAGAGGGTCGCTGGTTCGATTCCAGCGCGGCCCACTTTCTTTAGTCGTCGGGGGCCCCTGCACCCCAACTGGCTCCGACCACCTCCGCGAAGACGCTATGGTAGTCTCCGCAGTGATTTCTTGGATCGTCGGGGGCCCCTGGACCCCGACTGGCTCCGACCACCTCCGCGAAGACGCTATGGTAGTCTCCGCTTCATCGTCGGGGGCCCACTGCCTGGCCCGCTGGAGCCTTG
>JBKJQX010000071.1:0-11287 GCA_046594875.1 Vicinamibacterales bacterium | reverse complement strand
CTCATCCTGGTCGACATCGCTGTCTGTAAAGATGTGCCCGCATTCCGCGCAGTGAAACCACTCGTCGGCGTCGACCGTCTCATGCCGCATAGTGACGATGGATTCGATCTGGGAACTGCTGCATCGTGTGCACTGTGGTGATGACGGCCAGTCCGACCGGGCCGGGCTGGCGAGGGTCGGAGTGAGTAGTGCCATGTCGGGGAGGGTAGCTCAGTACCAATCAGTCGTCTGTGCACGAGTGCACACGGCGTTTCCCTCCGGAGCGGCCCACGACTGGTCTATTTCCCCCCGAACGTCCGTTCGACGCGTTCCCCGTCCCGATACTCCGTCGACTTCGTGTAGAACCCTGACGTCTTGAGTGTGACGGTGATGCGTGACGCTCTGGGGTTTTCCCAAAACCACCCGTGCACGCCAGGCGTGGGCGCGAAGAAGGTGCCGGTGGCCGTCGCCGCTTCGCCCTTGCCGTAACTCTCGGAGTACCGCGCGGGCGCGCCATCGGGCTCGCCATGGAAGTCGTACTCCACGGGAGCCGTGGCGGTCCACGTGTACACGAGACTCGCCCCTTGTTCGACTCGGTATTTGTATTCGACACCCTCATAGGGGCGCAACTCGACCGTGAACTTGTCCTGTGCCAACGGCAGCGTCGCCGCCGTGTGCGCGCCTGCTCGAACCGCCTCAAGCGCCGGGCCACCCGTAGCCGCGTCCTCTTCGCCACCGGCCTCCGCCAGCGCGTTGAGGCCGAGTGCGCGTCCGGTGCCGAGCGGGTCAATGCCATATTCGGCCGGCAACACCGTCGTCATCAACACAACCAGGGCGAGACCGGCTGCAACCGCGGTGGCGGTGAGGATGCGACGCGTGGAGACGAGGGGAGGCAGAGATGGAGTGTTCATGATGGATTCACCAGATACCCGACGAGTTGATAACCGAGGAGAACAAAACCGCCGGCCATGAGCGCGGTGTTGGTGATGAAGGCGTGCCGCAGATAACCGGGACGGGTGCGCCACCACGTGAGGGCGACCATGACGCCGCCCAGCGCGAGTATCTGCCCCATCTCGACGCCGACGTTGAACGACCGAAGATTGGCCATCAAGCCCTGTTCCGGCAGCGCCAGTTCCTGCAGTTTGGTTGCGAGTCTGAAGCCGTGAAACAGTCCAAAAATGAAGACCGCCCACCGGGGACCGGGTCGCCAGCTGAGCGTGCGGTCGAATCCGCCGATGTGCTCGAAGCCTTTGTAGACCACCGAGAGGCCGATGATCGCATCGATGAGATTCGCATTCGCCGGCACGTTGGCCAGCACGCCGAGCAGCAGGGTGAGGCTGTGGCCCAGCGTGAACAAGCTGACGTATCTGATGACGTCACTGGTGCGGTACAGATAAAAAATCACCCCGACCAGGAAAAGCAGATGATCGTAGCCGGTCACCATGTGTTTCGCGCCGAGGTACATGAAGGGTGCCGGCACGGCACCTGTGACCGTGCGCACTTATGCGGCGTCACGATTAGAGACGCCGTGCGCCCACAAAGTGTCGGGCAGCACACCGGCAACTGGCCCGAGCATCACGACGAGGCCAATCCACAACCGCTCGTGGCGCTTCACACGTCCTCCTCTCGCGCAGTCATCCGGTATAACACAGGAGGCAGAGACACACCGTCGATGGATCGGGCGGTAATCGTCACGGCGCGACAAAGAAGACCCTCTCCTGGTAGAGCAACAGCCGCAGCGAATTAGCCAGCACCACGAGGGTGCTGCCTTCGTGCAGCAACACAGCCGTACCGATACCGGCCCATCCCGATAGCGTGGCCACGGCGAGGAACGCGATCACCAGCATCGAGATCGCCAGATTCTGCCTGATGATTCGGGCGGCCTGGCGCGAGAGTCCTATCGCAAACGGCAGCGTCGTCAGGTCATCGCCCATGAGCGCGACGTCGGCGGTTTCCAAGGCGACGGCCGTGCCGGCGCCTCCCATCGCCACGCCGACTGTGGCGTTGGCCAGCGTGGGAGCGTCGTTGACGCCGTCGCCAATCATGGCCAGACCGCCGTAGTCCCGCATCAGCCCCTGAATAGCCGTCACTTTATCTTCCGGCAACAGCGACGCGCGAATGTCGTCGATCCCCAGCGATCGCCCAACAGCCCGGGCGACGCCCGCGTTGTCACCCGTGAGCATGACCAGCGACTGCACGTTCAGAGCTCTCAGCCGCGCCAAGACCGCCTTCGCCTCAGGCCGAGGCTGATCCGCCAGTCCCATCACGCCCAGCCACTGGTCACCGTGGCGGACGATCATCACGCTGCGTCCGGCGGCCTCCAGCCTGTCACGGTCAAGGAGCACCGCCTGTGGAATCGGAATATCCCGATCAGTCCACAGGCGCGCACTGCCGATTTCCACAAGCGCGCCGTCGACTGTGGCGCGGACCCCTCGGGCGGTGATGCTTTCCATCGGACCGGCCTCGACGGGGTCAAGCCCCCGCGCCGTCGCGGCACGGACGACCGCTTCGGCCAACGGATGTTGTGACTGCCGCTCGACTCCGGCAGCCACGCGCACGAGTGTGGTGGCGTCGGAGTCATCGGTCGGCACAATGTCGGTCACTTCAGGTGTGCCCATCGTCAGCGTACCGGTCTTGTCGAACGCGATGGCGCGCACCGAGCCGAGATTCTCGAGGTGCACGCCGCCCTTGATGAGCACGCCTCGGCGTGCGGCCTGCGCGATCCCCGCCAACACGGCTGACGGAGTTCCCAACGCCAGAGCGCACGGGGACGCCGCGACCAAGAGCGCCAATGATTGATAGATCGACGCCGGCCAGGCGGACCAGCCAGCCAGGGGCGGAACGATCATCACGACGACCGCGCTGATCAGGACGATCGGCACGAAGATCCGCTCGAAGCGCTCGGTGAACTGCTGCGTCGGGGCCTTCGCGGTTTGCGCGTCTTCGACGAGTGTGATCACGCGATCGAGCGTGCGATCCCCGACCGCCCGAGTCGTCCGGATTTCGAGCGCGCCCTCGCCGTTGACCGTTCCCGCAAACACCTCGTCGCCGACCTCCTTGTCGATCGGTACGGACTCGCCGGTGACTGGAGCCTGGTTGATGGCCGATCGGCCTGTGGCGACCACGCCGTCTACGGGCAGACGCTCGCCAGGGCGGACCACGACCACTTCGTCCACCGTGACCGATTCGACCGGAACGTCCGCCTCTGCCCCGCCACGACGCACGCGTGCGGTAGCCGGCGCCAGATCCGCCAGTGCGCTGATCGCGCGTCGCGCCCGCCCGAGCGCATAGTGCTCCAGCGCGTGGGCGATCGCGAAGAGTGTCAGCAGAAACGCGCCCTCCGCCCACTCGCCCAGGGCCGCCGCCCCGAGGGCCGCCACCAGCATCAACAAGTCGATATCCAGAGCAAAGACGCCCCGGCGAAGTCCGGCGAAGGTATGTCGCACGAGATCCCACGACCCGAATCCGTAGGCGCCCAGATACAGCGGCAGTGTGACCACCGTCGGCCAGCCCACGAACCGTTCGCCCACCCAGCCGGCCAGCAGGAGCGCTGCCGCGGTCAGACTCCAGGCGAGTTCGCGATGGACGCTGAACCAGGGGAGGGCGAGCGGCACCGTCCCCACTCGCGTGGTGGGACCATCGACGAGGAAGCCCGAGCTGTCGACGATGCGTCTGAGCGCTGCTTCTCCGGTACGCGATCGATCGAACTCGATGCGAACGCGTTGGGATGCCTGGCTCGCCGACGCCTCAAGAACGCCAGCGACGCCTCGGAGGATGTCCTCGAGTCGGCGCAGGGCCTCCTCACCAGGCGCGGCGCGAAACGGGATGGTCACGTGACCCATCTCATCTGTGAGCGTGGCACCGGCGGCACTGACCAGCCGCCGCACGGCCCGCACCGTCACGCGCGACGGGTCAAAGTGGACGCAGAGCACGTCGCCGTCTCGTCTGTCGTGCACAAGTGTGACCCCCCGGGCCGGGCCGACGAGCACATGTAGACGCGCAACACACCCGTCGCGGGCATCTGGGATGTCGGGGAGTACCAATCGGAGAGTGAAGGTGACGGTCGCCATCAGATGTCCTGTGATCGCTCGGTGACCTGGAGGTCGTCGCGTTCAAACCACTTGTAAAGTGCAGGTAGTACAAACAGCGTGAGCATCGTCGATGTGACCAGGCCGCCGATGACGACCGTTGCCAGGGGCTGTTGGACTTCCGCGCCTGCGCCGGTCGAGAGCGCCATCGGCACAAATCCGAGACCGGCGACCAGCGCCGTCATCAGCACCGGACGCAGCCGCAGCTCGGCGCCGGAGGTCACGGCGTCGCTCACCGACCGCCCCTGCTTCCGAAGTTCGATGAAGTACGACACCATCACGACCCCATTGAGCACGGCCACGCCGAACAACGCAATGAAACCAACCGCCGCCGAAATGCTAAACGGCATGCCGCGCATCATCAACGCGACGACGCCGCCCGTCGCGGCAATCGGGATGTTGAAGTAGATCAACATCGCCGGCTTCACGGCGCCGAACGTCGTGTACAGCAGCACGAAGATCAGAAACAGGGCCACCGGCACCACCAGCAACAACCGCTGCGAAGCCCGCTGCAGATTCTCGAACTGTCCACCGTATTCGACGTAGTAGCCGGTCGGCAGCGTGATCTGCGCACCGACGGCATCCTGGACATCGGCCACAAACCCGGCCAGGTCACGGCCTCGGACGTTGGCTTCCACAGCGATCCGTCTGTGAATGTTCTCGCGTGTGATCTGTGCTGGTCCTTCCTCGACTTCAATGTCGGCCAGTTGTGACAGCGGAATCATGCGCCCTTGCGTGTCCGCCACCTTCAGGTTGCGAATCTTCTCCACGTCGCCGCGTGACTCAGGCGTGAATCGCACCTGAATGTCAAACCGCCGTTGCCCCTCCAGCACTTCACCGACCGTTCGTCCCCCCATCGTCCGCACGACATCAAGCACCTGAGACGCGTTGATGCCGTACCGCGCGATGTCATCGCGCCGAATCTTCACCCGCAGGAATGGCAAGCCGCTCGTTTGTTCGAGCTTGACGTCCTGGGCGCCCGCGACACCAGACACCACCCGGGTGATGTCCGCGCCAACCCGGCGCAGTTCGTCGAGATCTTCGCCAAACAACGTGATCGCCAAATCGGATCGCACACCGGCAATCAGTTCCTGCACCCGCAATTCGATCGGCTGCGAATAGCTGAACACATTGCCGGGCACCTCCCGTTCGAGGGCTTCACTGAAGACGGCGACCAGCGCTTCCTTCGTCGAGGCCGTCGTCCACTCGCTGTGATCCTTGAGGATGACGTAGATGTCACTGGTTTCCACACCCATCGGGTCCGTCGGAATTTCTGCCTGGCCGGTTCTTGAGACGACGGTGATCACCTCGGGAAACTGTTTCAGCGTCTTTTCGATGAGTGTCGTGCTCTTGATCGATTCGGAAAGCGAGACACTGGGCAGCCGCCACGCCTGCAGCGCAACCGCTCCCTCGTCAAGTTTGGGAATGAACTCCGCTCCCATGAAGGGGACCAGTCCCAATGACGCCAGGAATACCACCAAGGCGATAGCGCCGGTCACTCTCGGGCGGGCGACCGTCTGGTCGAGCCACGGCCGATACTTCGCTTTGAGCCAGTGCATCACGCGGGGTTCGCGTTCTTCGACCTTGTCCTTCAGTGCGATCGACGCCAACACAGGCATCAGCGTGAGCGCCAAGATGAGCGACCCGATCAACGCGAAGACCACCGTCAGCGCCATCGGCCGGAACATCTTGCCTTCCACGCCCTCCAGGGTCAGCAGGGGCAGGTAGACGATGATGATGATCAGCACCGCGAAAAACACCGGCCGGGCGACTTCCCGACCGGCATCCCGGATGACCTCGTCCTTGGTCTGCCCCGCGCGCCTGGCGTGGCCCATCCGCCTGACGATGTTCTCGATCATGACGACCGAACCGTCAACGATGAGGCCGAAGTCAATCGCGCCAAGACTCATGAGGTTGCCCGAGAGGCCGGCCTGCACCATGCCCGTGAACGCGAACAACATCGAGAGTGGGATCGCCATGGCCACGATGAGGCCGCCCCGTACGTTGCCGAGCAGCATCAGGAGGATCGCCACCACCAGGATGCCGCCTTCGACCAGGTTTTGGGATACGGTGTTGATCGTCTTGCGTACCAGATCCGTGCGGTCGTAATAGGTCTCGACCGTCACGCCCGCGGGCAGGCTGGCCTTGATCACATCGAGCTCGTTCTTGACCCGGTCCGAAACGACGCGCGCGTTCTCCCCGATGAGCATCATGACGACGCCGGTGACGATCTCGCCGCGGCCGTCCCTGGTGACTGCGCCCTGCCGCACCTGCGGAGCCAGTACGGTCTGCCCGAGGTTGCGGATGAAGATCGGAGTGCCACCCTCGGCCGAGACGACGATGTTGTCGATGTCGGAGAGTTTTTCGACAAGGCCCTCGCCGCGGATGACGTACTGTTCCTGCGCCCGTTCGAGGTAGGCGCCGCCGGCATTGCCGTTGTTGCCTTCGAGCGCCGCAAAGACTTGATCGAGACTGATCCTGTAGGAGACCAGTTTGTCTGGATCGATCTGGACCTCGTAGGTCTTCAGTTCGCCGCCGTACGAGTTGACCTCCACGACGCCCGGGACCGAGCGCAACTTGAAGGCAATGTCCCACTCAAGGACGCTGCGCAGCTCCATCAGCGACTGGCCATCACCTCTGACTTCAAACTGGAAGATCTCGCCCAGGCCGCTGCTGATCGGTCCCATCGATGGCGTCCCGAGTCCGGCCGGAATGGCTTCTCGCGCGTCCGGCAGCCGTTCGAGGACCAGCCGACGGACGAAGTAGAGATCGAGGTCTTCCTCGAAGTAGATGTAGACGGCCGACAGTCCGAAGCGCGACACCGACCGGATGTCGGTGATACCCGGAAGGCCGCTCATGGCCGTTTCGACAGGGAAGGTGATGAAACGCTCGACTTCGAGCGGGCCCAGGCCCGGCGCCTGCGTGAGGACGAGTACCTGGTTGGGAGTCACATCCGGCACCGCGTCGATGGTCAGCCGAAGCATGGAACGCACGCCGAACCCGACCATGACGAGCGTCATGACGAGGATCAGGAATTTGTTGCGTAGTGAGAAATCAATAATGCGGTGCATGGCAGCAGTCCCGGCCTAGTGCACGTCGCCGATGCGTTCCCGCAGCAGCGCCGTCTTGAGGTAAAAGCTGCCGGCAGAAACGATGCGTTCCCCGGGTTTCAGGCCGAGTCGAACCTCCACGAGCTCGCCCGTGGCCGAGCCCAGTTCCACCTGGCGTCTGGCGAAGCGGTTGGTGTCGAGCTGGACGAACACGATGGACTGATTGTCCACACGTTGGACGGCAGCCAGCGGAATCACCAACGCCTCACGCTGGTCCGACGTCGGCGCCGAGATACGTGCAAACATGTCGAGCTTGAGCGCCGCCGTGGGGTTCGCGACCACGATGCGGGCCTTCGCGCTGCGTGACTTTGGATCAATCGAGTCGGCGATGAAGGCGATCCGGCCGGTAAACGACTGGTTGGGATAGGCGTCGAGGCGCACGGTCGCCTCACTGCCGGTGCGGACCTTCGTCAGATCCTTCTCATAGATATCCGCGAGCACCCACACGGTGGAAAGGTCGGTCACCGTGAACAATTCGCGATCCGGTTCCACCAGTTCGCCTTCCGCCACGTCGTACCGAGTGATCACGCCGTCAAATGGCGCGCGCAGCACGGCGTGTGACGACTCCCGGTGCAGGCCCTTGCCCTCGACCGTCGACAGCCGTCCCAGCTCGTCATCAGTCAGACCGAACCGATGCAGTTGTTCTTCGACACGCGAGACCGTGGCCTGCATGCTGGCGACCGCCGCTTCCGCGGCCTTGACCTCGGCTTCGCGCAGGTCGAGGGTCTGACGTGCGATGGCTTCCAGGGCGATCAGCGCACGGCCGCGCTCGGCGATCTGGCGTTTGGAATCACGCTCGGCCTCCGCCTGTCGCAACATCGCTCTGGCGCTGAGGTATTCGCCGACGTACTCACCCAATTGAATGTTGTCGTAGGTTGCGAGGGGCTGGCCCTTTGTCACTCTGGCACCCAGTCGCACCCAGACCTGCTCGATCACGCCGCGCGCGAGAGGCCGCACGTGGGCGACGCGCGCTTCGTCCGGCGTCACCGTACCTGTCATGTCGATGATGTTGGGGATGCCCTGCGAGGCGACGTCGACAATCGTCAACGCCGCATTCTTCTGCGCCTCCGGCGTCAGCGCGACTTCGCCCGGAGGCAGTTCGTTGGCATGATCTTCGACCGCCTCTGCAGGAGCAGAGGGCTGATGGAGCAGCGCCCAGGTCGCGCCGCCGGTCAACGCAGCCGTGACGGCCACGGCCAGGATCAGCATGCGCCCGGAAATACCCGGGCCCGTCGGGGTGGTGTGTGAATCTGCGGTCATTGTCGTAGTCTCCTCAAAAGGCTTGCAAGGCTCAGCGCAACACGTCGGTGAATCCGACGGCGGCAGCCAGTTCAAACAGGCTCAACCGCTGGTCGAACAAGGCACGGTTGTAGGTTCGCAGGGTGTCGCGGAACGCGCGTTGTGCGTCCAGGTAATCGATCAAGTTGGCCACGCCCAAGCGATAAGACTCGAGGACGATGTCGCGTGACTCGCGCGCACTGGTCAGGTACTCGCGCTCGAGATAGCCGACCCGGGCTCGGTTGACCTCGACCGCATTCAGCGTGCGCTGAACGTCAAGACGCACGCCGGTCTCCACGCTGGCCGACCGGGCTGCTGCGGCGCGGCGTTCAGCGTCGGCCCGCAGGACACCACCCTGGTTGCGGTTAAAAAACGGCAACGGCACCGTCGCACCAAACACCACGGCGTTCGTGCCAAAGGTCCTCTGGTACCCGGCACCGAAGGTGAGGTTCGGCGTGCGAAGTGCCCGTTGGAGGCGCGTCGCGGTGTCTGCGAGTGCTTCCTCCTGCTGCGCGCCCAGTCTGTCCGGCCGTGCCGCCAATGCTTGCGCCAGCAGGGTGCTCCGGCCGCTGGCCCCAGCCGCAGCCGCAGCGAGAATTGGTGCGAGTTCCCCGGGCGTGACGGCCAGTCCGTCGGTTAGTTCGAGCGGCTGGTCGAGGGTTGGGGAGTTCAGGATCGCCAGCAGCGCGCTCCGGCCGTTCCTGGCGGCCAGATCCGCCGCGAATACGTCTTCGACAAATCGCAGGCGCTCTACCTGCAACCGCCGGAGGTCTGCGCCGGAAATTTCGCCTTGATCGAACCGCGCTCGATTGAGGGTAATGACCTTGTCGATCTCTTCCAGTGCCGTCTGAGCCACGGTCCGGTCGGCCTCCGCCAGCACTGTGGCCAGGTATGCGCGCTTGACATCAAGCTCGACCAGTCGCCGTGTGTCGCGCAGGCCTGACTGCGCGATTTCGCGGCCGGATTCCGCGATGTCCGTACGCAGCCGTCGTCGACCGGCGGTCTCAAACTCCTGGTCGATGCGGAGCGTGAGCTCTTGGCTTCCTACCGAGTCGAGGGAGAACGCCGGATTCAGGCGGCGGGCTGCAGCCACGCGGTCGCCATCGGCGGCTTCTGTGGCTGCGGTCGCCTCCAGCACTGATGGGTTCCGTTGAATCGCCAGGGTCACGGCCTCTGCCAGAGAGAGCCTGGGGGGAACAGGGGGCGTCTGCGCAGCCGTCGGTGTGGCCCACAGCGCGAGGCACAATACCACCACGCACAACGCACGGCCGCCGACAGTCGTCCGCGCGCATCGCGCAAAGACACACATAGGGAGTCCTTTCAGAACTGATGAAACAAGACGCTCGACGGCCTCACAGGCATGCGCCCGCGAGTGGTCGAGTCAAAACAAGTTGATTAGGAGCGGGAGTGAGGCCTTAGGCCTTGAGTGGGGGGTGGTAGAGCAGTCGGGAGACGCCGAGGGGCAGTTCGCTCGTCGGAAACGTGGCCGAACCGACGATCATGATCACGCCAAGGACCGCATCACAGGACATGGGCGTGACGGTGTGCGAACAACAGAAGCAGTCGGAATCGGGCTGTACCGGTGAATCATCCGCGTCGTGTGACGCCTCAGTCGACACCGTGAATGTCTCCGCCGCGCACAACTTCGGGACCAGCAGGTCCACGGCCGTCCACGCCAGAATCAGACTGGCGCAGAGGTGGACGATGGTGTTCCAGCGAAGGAGTCGCACGAAGCGAGTCTAGCCTACGGGTGACGTTGACGCCAAACGGCGATGGAGCGGCATGCGAACCCGAACGCCCAGACTCCGTCTGGGATGCGATGGGTGCGATCCACGGATCTGCTCTTCGCGCGGGGACGTCTCACACGGTCACCGCGGCGTGCGCCACACGAGACTGGCCCAGTGCACGTCCCAGTTGGCGTCAGCATCGGGTGGTGACTGCACGACGTGGATGGTGCGCACGTTCCAGAGTCCGGCCGCGTCGGCCGGGACCGTGACAACGCCGTCGGATGAGGACAGCAGGTCGTGGTCTTTTTCTGGAGGTTGCCCACTCGTCGGTGCGCGACCAGCATGAATGCGGGCGCTGGCCAGCGGCTTGCCCTGAAACAAGATCCGCACACGCAGAGCCGTGGTTCCACCGGAAGGTGACGGGTCTGACAGGGGGACGAACTCCAAGGGGTGGCCCGCGGTGCGGTCGAAGGCTCTGGGGCCGGATCCGAATTCGACTATCGTTTTGGCGTATTTGGCATACCGGCGGACCACGTCAGCCGTTGGCAGCGTGCCGGCCTGTTCAAACCGTTTCAAGGCGTCTCCCGCCCCTTCGAGCACCAGATAGTTGCGAAAACTTGCGGCGGTTTCCTTCACATGCCGCCAGCCGAGTGCCACGCCAATCACCTGCTGGCCCTGTTGGCCAGGCCGGTGCCGCAGGAGCAGAGAAACACCGTCGATGGATCGGGCGGTGATCGTGGCCTCCCCGGTCGCATTGACAACCTTGGCGTCGGTGATTCGGTCCACGGCAACCGCCGACTCACTGGTGGGAAACGCACTGCTGGTCTGGCCACGGATGACCAGTTCGCCGGTGCTGCCGGCGGCCATCGGATCCGGGACCAGCCAGAAGTCATGCGCCGCCACGCCCAGCGTGGCGGCCAGCAACAAGACGGCAACGAGCGGAATGAGGCGGCGCATGGTCAGACCGTCCTAACGGGTTTCGGCCCCAGTGGTTGCCGGGCGGCGCCTGGCCGCCGTGGAAGTGTGACGAATTTTCCACCCGGTGGCCTCCTTGGAGAGCACGAAGGTCGCGAGTCCGCCACTGTCCATCAATCGTTCTCCAGTC
>JBKJQX010000056.1:0-32853 GCA_046594875.1 Vicinamibacterales bacterium | reverse complement strand
CGCGCGTTACTACGTGGGCGACGACCTGCATCCAACGGCTGAGGGCCTGCGCCTGATCGGCGAGACGTTTTTTGCGGCCATCCGGTCCGCGCTCGACGTGACACCCTCGGCGGCGTCGCCGTCGATGAGCCGCCACCTTGCGCTCCGATGACGCGGCGGTAGCATGTGCAGATGCCGATCTGGATTTCGAACGAGGTCGCGTATGTCGCACTGCTGTTTATCCTGTTCGTCCTGCCCAGGTTTCTACAGCGCTTTGGTGTTCCCAGTGCGCTGACGGCGCTCGCGTTCGGGGCGGCCGCCGGCATGGCGCTCGGCATGTTCCAGGACGATCCCACGGTCGGCCTGCTCTCCACGCTCGGAATCGTGGCGCTGTTTCTTTTCGCCGGACTTGATGTCGAGGTCCCGGAACTGCGGCGGGAAGTGCGTATCCTTTCCGAGCACGTAGGCGTTCGGGTTATTGTGCTGGCGGTGGCGGCGGTGGCCGCATCGGTGGGGCTCGGGCTTGAGGGCCGCCCCGCACTGCTTGTCGCGTTGGCGCTGCTGACACCCTCAGCCGGTTTCATCCTGGACTCATTGAGCGGATGGGGTCTCTCCGACAATGAACGCTTCTGGATTCGATCGAAGGCCATCGCCACCGAACTGGTGGCGCTCGCGATTCTTTTTGTGGTCCTGCAATCCACGAGCGCGGCACGCCTGGGTTTGTCGGCGCTCGCGCTTGTGACCATGATCGCGGTGCTCCCTCTGATCTTCCGTTGGTTCGCACAGGTCGTGATTCCCCACGCGCCCAAGTCCGAGTTCGGATTGCTGATGATGGTGGCCGTCGCGTGCGCACTGATCACACGGAAGCTGGGCGTCTATTATCTGGTTGGCGCGTTTGTGGTGGGCATGGCAGCGCAGCGGTTCCGCACATCGCTGCCTTCGCTGGCCTCGGCCCGCATGCTTGGCTCGGTTGAGGCGTTTGCGTCGCTGTTTGTCCCGTTCTACTTCTTCCATGCGGGGCTTGCCCTTTCCAGAGACGCCTTCAGTCTGTGGTCGTTGGCCACGGGTCTCGGCTTTGTCGCCACGGCCATTCCCGTGCAGCTGGTCCTGCTGGCGGGGCACCGCCGCATCCGGTTTGGCGAGGACCTGCGCAAAGGCCTGAGAGTGGGAGTGTCCCTGTTGCCGACCACGGTCTTCACCCTGGTCATAGTGGGAATTCTGCGTGACACGTTTGTGGTGCAACCCCACATCGTCGGCGGCCTGGTGATCTATGCCATCGTGACCACGATGGCGCCCAGCGTGCTCCTTCGCAAGGCCACGCCTGAATTCGAAGACGAGCTCATGTTGGGACCCGACGTTCGCAGGCCCGGAGGCGCAGCCTGACATCATGCCTGCCAGGTCCGTCATTCAAGTCGCCGGCCTCAAGAAGCGCTACGGCTCGACGCTTGCCGTAGACGACGTGTCCTTTGAGGTGTACGACGGGGAGATTTTCGGACTCATCGGCCCGAACGGCGCGGGCAAGACCACAACCATGGAGTGCGTCGAAGGGGTGCGCTCACCGGACGCCGGCCGCATCTCGGTGCTGGGCCTGGACCCGGTCCGCGACGTCTACGCGCTGCAGCAGCGGGTGGGTGTGCAATTGCAGGAAGCGCACCTGCAGAAGCGCATCAAGGTGCGCGAGGCGGTGGAGTTGTGGGCGTCGCTCTACCGGACCAAGGTCGATCACGAAAAGCTGCTGGGCCAACTCGGCCTGCAGGATAAACGCAACGCATGGTTCATGACGCTGTCGGGCGGCCAGAAGCAGCGGCTGTTCATTGCCCTGGCGCTCATCAACGACCCGGAGTTGGTGTTTCTCGACGAACTGACCACCGGGCTCGATCCCCAGGCGCGCCACGCCATCTGGGATCTGATCAGGGGCATTCGCGCGCGCGGCAAGACCATTTTCCTGACCACGCATCTGATGGAAGAGGCCGAACGGCTGTGCGACCGCGTGGCCATCATCGACCACGGGCGCATCGTGGACATCAATTCGCCGGCCGGCCTGATCCGCCGGCATTGTCCCGAGCGCACGGTGATTCTGACGACAGACGACGCCACGGCAGAGGCGAAGCTGGGGTCACTCACCGGCGTCACGGTCTCGAGAGATGACAAGGGGTCTGTGATCGTGCGTGGCGGCGCGGCAGACCTGATGACTGGTGTCATCCAGTGTCTGGCCGACCATCGCATCAGGGTCACGGATTTTCAGACCGTGGTGCCGACGCTTGAGGACGTGTTCCTGAAGCTCACCGGCCACACCATTCGGTCGTAGCCCTTCGACTTCGCTCAGGGCAAGGAGTCATATGCGCGGACTGTGGAATCTGACCTGGCTGGAGATCAAGATCTTCGCGCGCGAGCCTCTGGGCTTCATCGGCACGATCATCATTCCCGTGATCATGTTTGTGGTGATGGGTCGGTCGCTTGGCGGACGGTCTGACCCCAGCGAACGGCTGCGCACGTTTGTCAGCGCGGACCTGCCGGTGTTCGCCGTCATGCTCATCGCGCTCAATGCGGTGTTGTCGCTGGTCACAATCATCGCGATCTATCGCGAGAGCGGCATCCTCAAGCGCCTGCGCGCCACGCCGCTTCGGCCGCACACGATTTTGACGGCGCACGTGCTGGTGAAGCTCATCTTCACGTCCATCACGCTCGCGCTGTTGGCCCTGGCCGGTCGCCGGTTCTATCCCGTCGCGCTCGACGTGTCGTGGTTCAGCTTCGCCGCCGCGCTCATCGTCGCCAGCGTCAGCATCATGTCGCTGGGGTTTCTTGTGGCCAGTCTCGTGCCCACGGCGCGGTTTGCCCAACCGGTGGGCACGCTCGTGCTGTATCCCATGCTGGGCCTGTCGGGATTGTTCGTGGCGATCGACTCCATGCCCCCGGCGATGCAGGCGGTGGCGCACGTGCTGCCCTTGACCTACGCGGTGTCGCTGCTGCGCGGCATCTGGCTGGGCGAGGGCTGGCTGGCGCACGGCTGGGACGTGGCCGGCCTTGCGGTTGTCTTCGCTATTTGCACGGCAGTGTCGTCGCGGGTATTTCGGTGGGAGTAGGCGGTCCGTTTCCGCTCGGGGCCACATGGGACGGCCTGGGCGTGCACTTTGCACTGTTCTCGGAGCATGCCACGGGCGTTGAGCTCTGCCTGCCGGAGGCAGCCGATTCACCTGGCGGCGCCGATGCGTGCGGACGGGTGCGGCTGACGCGGGGTGAGGATTCCGTGTGGCACATCTACGTGCCAGGGGCGAGGCCAGGACAGCTCTATGGCTACCGTGTCGAGGGACCGGACAAGCCCGCACAGGGGCATCGATTCAACCCGGCGCGGATCCTGGTCGATCCGTACGCAAAGGCCTTCGCCAAGGTCGAAGACCTCTCAGATGCGCCGCTTGGCGTGGTGGTCGATCCTGCGTTCGGCTGGGGCGGCGATACACCGCCTCGTACGCTCTGGCGCGATACGGTGATCTACGAGGCGCACGTCAAAGGTCTTACGGCGCGGCACCCGGAGATTCCACCGCAGTTGCGGGGCACGTACGGCGCATTAGCGAGCCGTCCACTCATCGAGCACTTCCGTCGGCTTGGCGTAACCGCTGTGGAATTGATGCCCATCCATCAGCATTGGCCTGAGCGGCACCTGATCGCGCGTGGTCAACCAAACTACTGGGGCTACAGCACACTCGGGTTCTTCGCGCCCGACAGTCGCTATGCGGCGTCACCGGGCGCGGGCGACGCCGTAGTCGAGTTCAAGATGATGGTGCGCGCCTTGCACGCGGCCGGCATCGAGGTCATTTTGGACGTGGTGTACAACCACACCGCCGAGGGCGATCACGAGGGACCAACGCTGTCGCTTCGCGGCATCGACAACCAGGTGTACTACCGGCTTGCGGGCGATGACCCGAGCCGCTATGTGGATTTCACCGGGTGCGGCAACACCGTCAACGCCGAGCACCCACGCGTGTTGCAGTTCATCATCGATAGCCTGCGGTACTGGGTGGTGGAGATGCACGTGGACGGGTTCCGGTTCGACCTGGCCACCACGCTCGCGCGTGAGCAGATCGACTTCAGCCGGACAGCCGCGTTCTTCGACGCGATTCACGGAGACCCGGTGCTCTCTCAAGTGAAACTCATCGCCGAGCCGTGGGATCTCGGACCAGGCGGCTATCAGGTCGGCCACTTCCCCGCTCCCTGGAGCGAATGGAACGGGCGATACCGCGACGCGGTGCGTCGCTATTGGCGCGGCGCTGCGGGGGCCGTATCCGAGATGGCCACTCGATTGGCCGGCAGCGCAGACCTGTTTGACGATGACAGGCGGCAGCCCCAGGCCAGCATCAACTTCATCACTGCGCACGACGGCTTCACGCTCTCGGATCTGGTGTCGTACAACGAGAAACACAACGAGGCCAACGGCGAGCACAACCTCGACGGCGAGAATCACAACAACAGTTGGAATTGCGGAGTTGAGGGACCGACCGACGACGCGGCGATCAAGGCGTTGCGCGATCGGCAGGTGCGCAACTTCATCGCCACGTTGTTCCTGTCGCAGGGCGTGCCGATGCTCAGCGGCGGCGATGAAATCGGGCGCACCCAACTTGGCAACAACAATGCGTATTGCCAGGACAACGAACTGAGCTGGCACTGCTGGGAGCTGAACGACGACCAGCGCGCCCTGTTCGAGTTTGTGTGTCTCGCCAGCCGCATTCGACGGGAGCATCCGGTGCTGCGCCGACTGTCATTCCTTCAAGGCGCTCGCATTCCTGGTACCGACGAGAAAGACATCACCTGGCTCACGCGGGCCGGCGGCGAGATGACGCCCGCCGACTGGACCGACCCAGGCGTGAAGTGCGTGGGCGCCTGTTTTGGCGGCGACGCGCCACTGGTCTATCTGATGAATGCCGGCGCCGAGGACGTGGAGTTCCAACTGCCCTCCAGGACCCCGGGCCCCCTGGACCCCCGGACCCCGACCAGCGAGTGGTCCTGCGTGCTCGACACCGCTGACGAGTCTCGGCACGGCCGCCGGTGGGCAACCAACACGGCGTATGTGCTGACCAATCGATCGGTTGCGGTGCTCGTACTCGGACGTCTTTTCGTAGCTCGCGCCAAATTCCGTACGTAGCTCGGGCTGGTCCTCAAGCCCGAGTGTCGCCTCGGCCTTGAGGAGCAGGCCGAGCTACGTTCGGAGAGCGGCAATCAGCGAATCAAACGCGTCTCGCGGCAGGCGATCGAGTGACTGCGCGTTCACGGTCGCTTCCACGGTGGCGTCGCCGCCGACGCCGATGCTGCGCATGCCGGCGCGGCGGGCGGCTTCGACTCCCGCCGCCGCGTCCTCCACCACAATGCAGCGGTCCGGCGGTACGCCAAGCGCGGCGGCCGCCGTCAGGAACACCTCCGGGTCGGGTTTGCCCACGCGCACATCCTCGGCGCCTACCAGTCTTGTAATGCTCCCCGCGAATCCGAGCACACGCACCATCAACTCCACGTTCAGTCTCGGAGCAGACGACGCAATCGCCTGGCGCCAGCCAACGTCATGCAGGCGCCGGACCCAGTCGGCGGCACCGGGCAGAGGTGCGATGCCTTCGTCGGTGATAAGCGTGCGATACAGCGCTTCCTTCGCATCACCGAGTTCGCGCACCAGTTCGGGTGTGGCGCGGTCACCAATCCAGGCGGGAATGATCGCGTCGTTGCGTTGACCGAAACTCAGCGCGAACTGCGCTTCGGTGACGATGAAGCCGGCGGCGGCCATGGTGTTGCGCCAGGCACGCCAGTGAAAGTCGCGTGAATCTGCGAGGGTGCCGTCCAGGTCCCAGAGTACGGCGCGAGGATCAATCATTTCTGTCCGTAGTAGGCGCCTGTACCGTGTTTGCGACTGAAGTGTTTATTGATGAGAAACTCGGCGGGCTCGGGGGCGTCTGGAGCGATGCCGCGGCGGCGGAATTCCACGCGGGCGAGAAACTCGAGCACATCTGCCCTGTCCACCGCCTCAAAGGCGTCGCGACCCCAGGTAAACGGTCCATGGTTGGCGACGAGCGCGGCCGGCACTTCCTCAGCCGACAGACCAAGAGTGTCGAAGGTTTCGACAATGACGAGACCGGTGTTGCGTTCGTACTCGGTCTCCACCTCCTCGATGGTCATCGGGCGTGTCACCGGGATGTCGCCGTGGAAGTAGTCGGCGTGTGTGGTGCCCATGCATTTCACCGGCGTGCTGGCCTGCGCGAACGCGGTGGCGAACTCGGAGTGTGTGTGCGCGACGCCGCCGCACGGAAACGCCCGGTAGAGTTCGTGATGCGTCGGGGTGTCAGACGAAGGGCGGAAACAGGATTCCAGGGGTTTGCCGGTCTCGAGCGAGATCGGAACCATGTGCTCGGCGGTGAGTTGGTCGTACGGCACTCCGCTGGCCTTGATGACAAACAGACCGGCGGCGCGGTCTACGCCAGAGACGTTGCCGAACGTGCCCATCACGAGACCACGCGCCACCAAATCCAGATTCGCGCGGCATACCTGTTCGCGCAACGCTTCTGCCATCAGGCTCATGGGGTGTGGTCTCCAGTGGCGCGGTCGCGAATGGCGAGGAGCCGCTTCATCAATGTGGGAAAATCGGCGCGCGCGCCGGCCACGCCGCCGAACGTGTCGTGGAGTTCGCGATACAGGCCGTACAGTTCGTCGTAGACTCCGCGCGCGTCGGGATTGGGAAGATAGCGGGTGTCGGCAAGTCTGGTCATCCGACGCTGTGCAGACTCAAAGTCGTCATACCCGCCGGCCTTTGAGCCGGCTGACACGGCCGCAGCAATCGACGCGCCCAGCGCGGGCGTTTGCGGGGACCCCGCCAGCAACATCGGATAACCGAGCACGTCGGCGTAGATCTGCATGAAGAGTGGATTCTTCTCGGCAATGCCGCCGCAGGACACCACGCGTTCGACGGTCACGCCATTGGCGTTGAGCCGTTCGATGATTGCGCGAGCGCCGAAGGCCGTGGCCTCGATGAGGGCGCGATAAATCTCCGCGCGTGTGGTGTGCAGCGTCTGACCGATGATGAGGCCTGTCAGGCGAGGGTCCACAAGGATCGTGCGGTTGCCGTTGTTCCAGTCGAGCGCGACCAGGCCCGACTGGCCTGGCGCCAGTCGCGCGGCTTCGGTGGACAGCGCCGCGTGCATCGCTTGGTCGCCGTCGCACACCACTTCCACCCACCAACCGAGCAAGTCGCCGACGGCGGATTGGCCGGCTTCGACGCCGTAGTAGCCAGGCATGACCGACCCGTTGACGGTGCCGCAGATGCCGGGGACGACCGGCGCGGCACCGCTCGCGGGGGCGATCGCGATGTCGCACGTGGACGTGCCGATGATTTTGACCAGCGTGCCCGTGGTGATGCCCGCGCCGACGGCGCCGTAGTGGGCGTCGAACGCGCCCATCGCGATCGGAGTGCCTTCGGGCAGACCAAACGCGGCGGCCCATTCGGCACTCAACGTGCCGGCCGGCCGGTCCGAGGACCAGGCCTGGTCGTAGAGTCGCGAGCGTAATGCGGCCAGCCTGGGATCGAGACGCGTCAGGAACTCTTCCGACGGCAGTCCGCCCCAGTCGGGCGAGTACATCGCCTTGTGCCCGGCTGCGCAGACGCCTCGCCGAATCTCGGTGGGTGACTGCACTCCAGCCAGGACGGCAGGGATGTAGTCGGCGAGCTCGACCCAACTCTCGGCGGCTTCAAACACGTCGGGCGCCTCTTTCAAGCAGCGCCAGATCTTCGACCAGAACCACTCGGACGAGTACGTGCCGCCAATCACCGCCAGGTACTCGGGCGCGAATTCGGCCGCCATCGCGGTAATCGCCGCCGCTTCTTCCGCGCCGGTGTGGTCTTTCCACAACCACGCGTGCGCGGCCGGATTCGGCGTCCACTTCGGGTCGAGCGCAAGCGCCTGCATCCCGGCGTCGACCGGTATGGGAGTGGACCCTGTCGTGTCCGTCCCGATGCCGATGACGCGACTGCTCATAAACCCTGAATCGAGCGAGGCGGCAGCGGCCAACGCCTTCGGCACTGTGACCCTCATCCCCGCGAGGTAATCGGCGGGGTTTTGCCGCGCCAGGTGCGGATCGTGTGCGTCCACGATCACGCCGCCGACACCAGTCGGAAAGGCGAACACGCTCGTGCCCAACACGCGGCCGTCTGCGCAGTCCACGACCACAGCCCGGACCGAGCCCGTGCCGAAGTCGAGGCCGAGGGTGAAAGACCGCGCCGCCATCAGCCGACGAGAATGGGGCTGACGATGTCGAGGATGTCGGGGCCGGTGCCAAGCGCGCGCGCGCTGTCGAGTTCGTCCTTGCGGGCGTAAATGCGGACGGCCTTGAGCGCCAGGTTCGCAAAATTGACCATGCTGCGTTCCATCGCGCGCGTCGGGTCGTCTCGGTACGTGAACTGGTCCTGGCTGTAGAAGCCGCGGTAGCCGCGCACGAACGTGGTGAAGAGGTAGTCCACCGATTCGGGAATGGAGATGGTGCCGAAGATCAGGTCCTGGTCGTTGCGGCCCTGACGCGCGTCGTTGATGTCGAACTTGTGGATGTCAACGCCCGCGTACGCCGCGATGTCGCAGGCCGTAGACGCGGTGGTGCCTTCCATCTTCTGGTGGCCGTAGTCGATCGTCAGTCCGCAGTTGTTGCCGCCGCACGTTTCGTTCACGCGCCTCGCGACCAGCACGGCGGAGGCCGCCGTCGGCACAATCATGAACAGTTCGCGCGGCTCGTAGGGCTTCGGTTCGATGGCGAGCTTGATGCCGGCTGCGACGCAGGCGTGATTGACGGTAACCAGCGCCTCGGTGAACCATTCGAGCGACTGCAGGTAGTCCACCTGGAAGTGATAGTCGGCGCCGTCAGAGCCTGGCCACACACTCACCACCGGAATCTTCATGGCCTTGGCGATTTCGACGGCCTTGAGGATCTCGTCGAGCGCCGCGCGCCGCAGCGTGGGGTCGGGGTTACACGGCCCGCCGAGCCGGAAGATGGGGTTGGTCCACGTGTTGATGTTGCACGCGGGGATGGTCATGCCCAGGTCGGCGAGGAAACCGTTCTGGGCGCGTTCGACGGCCTGCCAGTCGATGTCGCCATTGAGTGTCTTTTCGAACACGCTCTGATGAATCTCGATGGCGTCGATGCCCGCGGCCTTCGTACGCCGGCACTGCCCCTCGAACGTGTTGCCAAACTCCGCGTTGTCCGAGTGATACCCGAGCGGCGCGAACCGGTCGTAGAAATCGCCCGCCGACCAGTGGCCGACGCTGTGCCGAATATCGAGCGCTTTGAGAAACTCAAGGGCACGCGCCCGGTCGAGCGGGCCTGACTGGGCAAGAGCAAACGCGATCTGGTCACTGCTAAAACGAGTCATCTTGATCTCCAGGGGGACGGGTGTGTTTTCCACAGAAATGACTGAAATGGGGACAGGCCTCGGCCTCGAATACAACGAGGCCTGTCCCCATTTCAGTCATTTCTGTGGAAAACACACCCGTCCCCCTACCAACCCACATGCGGGCGAATGTGTTCATCGTATACCGCTCTGGCGGCGGTCATCGTCTCTGCCGACAGCGGCGGAACGTTCGCCGCAGCGCAATTGAAGCGCGCCTGGTCGGGCGTTCTGGCGCCGGGAATGACGGTGGTCACGGCGTCCCACATCAGGATCCAGCGGAGGGCGAACTGGGCAAGCGTGGCGCCACCGGGCACGAGCGGCCGCAGAGCCTCGACGGCGGCCAGACCGACGTCGTACGGCACCCCCGAAAACGTCTCACCCTTGTCGAACTGCTCGCCGTTCCGGTTGAACTGGCGATGGTCGTCGGCCGCAAACGTTGAAGCGGCCGACAGTTTGCCCGTCAGCAGCCCACTCGCCAGCGGCACGCGGGCAATGATCCCGACCTGGCGCCTGGCCGCGTCTGCGAAGAGCGCCTCGGCGGGCTTCATCCGGAACAGGTTGAAGATGATCTGAATGGACTGCACGTTCGGGTGAACCATCGCCCGGCGCGCCTCGTCCACCGTCTCCACACTGACGCCGTAGTACCGGATCTTTCCCGCAGCCACCAGTGCGTCGAGGGCGCCGAACACTTCAACGCTGTCGTAGACCGCCGGATGCGGACAATGCAGTTGAAGCAGGTCGATCGCGTCCACCTCAAGGTTCCGGAGACTCTGCTCCACCCACGCGCTCAGGTTCGCGTGGGAGTAACCCTCCAGTGTCTGCGACGGCAACTTGCGGCCGGCCTTGGTCGCCACCCAGACACGTTCACCCGACCGCTCGCGGCGCAAGCGCGCCACCAGGCGCTCACTGCGGCCATCTCCGTACACATCCGCGGTATCGATGAAGTTGACGCCGGCATCCACAGCGGCGTGCAAGGTCCGCATCGACTCTTCATCATCGACCGCCCCCCACGATCCCCCGATCGCCCAGGCGCCGAACCCAATCGGCGCCATCGTCATGTCAGTCCGGCCTAGCTGGCGTCTCAACACTTCGTCAGCCCTGCGAGGAATGCCCCAGCCGCGTTCCGAAACTCCTCCGTCCACTCGTGCCCGCCCTTGAACCGCACCACGGAATGCTCGATGCTTCGCGCAGTCAGGAACGCTTCGTCCTGGTCAACTTTGTCACTCGAGTACCACTGCTCCAGATGTCCCACACCAATCAACACTTTTGGCCAGGGGTGACGATGCGGCGCGTCGGATTTCAGTTCAGGCGGGATGTCGCCCGCAAGCGCGATGATGCCGGCTACGGGTCGTGCGCCCAGCCGTGCCGCGCGATACGCCATGGCGACGCCCTGGGAGAAGCCGGCGAAGACCAGCGTGCCGGCCTCGACATTGGCGCGGCTAAAGCCACGCCCTACGTCAGCTACTTGTGCCACACCCTCGAGCACGCGTGCGATCGCCGCGTCCACGTACGCGATGTTGTCGGCGATCGCCTGCTCGCGGTCCTCGCGCGTCATCCAGTTCGCCACGACCTTCGCGTCGCCACGTGTGTAGAACCGATTGAGCGCCTGGATCGAAACCCGCGTCCACTGGTCTGCGCCCGGAATGCGGCGCAACTCATCGAGCATGTCTTCGGCCGACTGGCCGTAGCCGTGGAAAGCCACAAGGACGCGGAAGGAAACGGCCGCGCCCTCATCGTTGTCGATGAGGACGCGGCCGTGGACTGTTGCGGGAACGAGCTCCGTGATCACTTCACCGCCGACGGCACCGTCAGTGTCACGCCGTTCTTCGCCAGCGCCTGACTCAGGCTGGTGGCCCGGGCGAGGAACGCATTGAGTTCAACGATCGCCTTCGGCAGCGATAGGCGAACGTCCGCGTACTGATTCATCAGCGAGGCGCTCGGCATGTCGTAAAACGCCATGATCTGGCCCTTCACATTGCCCGCCTTGCCGACGACGTCGGGCGAGTTGACGGGTGCGCCGCCACCGCCGCCACCACCGCGGCCACCGCCGGGCGCGCCAATTGCCGGGGGCACGCCGAACTTGGCGCGCACGGTGTCCCATTCCTTCTGCACGGCCGTGAACTGGGTCTTGACCGCGTCGGGCACATTGGCCATGCCTGAAATCTTGCCGGCCAGGTCGGTCATCTGCGTATGGAGCGGCATCACAGCGCGCGCCGCTTCCACACCGCGCGTCTGCAATTGGTGCAGGTCCGTGACGATCTCGTAGTAGCGCTTGCGCTGGGTCTCGCTGAGCTGATTCGCGGGATCAAGCACCACACGCATGGGCTTGGTGCCCACAGGCTTGTCGTTGACCAGCAGGGACACGTTGAACGTGCCCGGCAACACCCAAGGTCCCTGGCTCGCGCCCCCGCCACCGAAGCCGCCGCCCCCGCCACAGGGGTTCGTGGGATCAACACCCGATGGCGGCTGGGGTGCCGGCACTCCCGGCACTGCGCCGCCGCCTCCCGCGCGTCCACCCGGTCCGCCGCCCTGACGACCGCCGCCGGGCGCTCCACCAGGCGGCGTCACCACCGTCGGCGCCGAATCCACGCGCATGTCCCAGCACACCGTCTGAATGCCGGCGACGTTGCGTGATGCGGGAATCGCGATCGTCCTGATGTCTTTGCCAAGCGCATCGGTGATCTTCATCGACAACGCGGCCACGGGCTTCTTCAGGTGGAACTGAATCACGGCGTCGGTCGGTGGGTTCTCGCCGGCGAAGAAGTGATGGCCCCAGAACTCGTCGTTCTGATGGTCCTTCGAGCGCCACTGCAGCGCCGGACCGATGGAGAACAACGTGGCATCTGACGCCGAAGCCTGCGCGGCTGCGTATTCCTGAATGGGTTCGAGGTGATCGAGGATCCAGATCGATCGGCCGTGCGTGGCCAGAATCATCGCGTTGTCGCGCGGGTGAATCGTGATCTCATCGATGCGCACCGTCGGCAAGTTGCCTTTGATTCGGCGCCAGCTCTTGCCGCGATCGAGCGACGCGAACAAACCGGTCTCGGTGCCGATGTAGAGCACGTCGGCGTTCTTCGTGTCTTCGGTCAACGTTTTCACCACTTCGGTGCTGAGGTTGGCGTTCATCGATCGGAACGTGGCGCCGAAGTCATTGCTCACCCACATGTAGGTCTTGAAGTCGTTCAGCCGATGCGCGTCAGCCGTGACGTACACCGTGCCGGCATCAAACCTCGACGGCACCACTTCCGACACCCACGCACCGGCCGGAAAGCCTGGAATGTTGGCTGTGACTTTTGTATTCCACGTCTTGCCCGCATCCCTTGACACGCTGACCACGCCGTCGTCTGTTCCGGTGTAATAGACGCCGGCCTGCTTCGGTGATTCGGCGAGCGACACGATCGTGCCCCACGATACGATGCCGTCGTTGCGGGCGATGCGGATTTCGGTGCCGCGCAGGCCCATGACCGCAATCTCGTTCCTGTCGGCATTCATCGTCAGATCAGGACTGATCACCGCCCACGAGTCGCCGCGGTCACTCGAGCGGAACACCTTGTTGGCCGCTGCGAGCAATGTCCCCGTCTCGTTGGGCGAGAACACCAGGGCCGTGTCCCAATTGAACCGGAATGGCAGCGCGCCGTCAGCGGCGGGCGGATCGGTGTTGGCGAACGTCGGACGGATGTTGCGGGATTCGCCGGTCTCGGCGTTCTTGCGCTGGATGTTGCCGTCCTGCGACTCGCTGTAGACGATGTTGGGGTTGAGGGGATCGACAAGCACCACGAAGCCGTCGCCGCCCTGCACCTGATAGAAATCGCTGTTCAGGATGCCGCGCGTGAAGCGCGTGGCGCTCGGACCGCACCAGTTGTAGTTGTCCTGCAGCCCGCCGCAGACGTTGTATGGCGTCGCCATGTCCATGCTCACGTGGTAGTAGAGCGCCACCGGCAGGTTGTTGTGCTGGAACCACGTCTTGCTCATGTCGTACGAGATCGCCACACCGCCGTCGCCACCGATCAGAATGTGGTTGGCGTTCGCGGGGTTGATCCAGATCGCATGAATGTCATCGTGAATCGCCTGCGCCGCATCGGTCTGGAACGACCGGCCGCCGTCGATGCTCATCTGCATGCCCACGCCACCCATGTAGACGCGGTCGGGGTTGCTGGGATCGATTCGAACCTGGCTGAAGTACATCGGCCGCGGATTGACGTTGCTCACCTGCTTCCACGACGCACCGCCATCGTCAGACCGGTAGAGGCCGGTGGGATTCGACGCCGCAGCGGGCGCCGGGGCGCCGGCCGCACCGGCCGCGCCTGCGCCTGCACCCGCGCCACGACCACCGCGGCCGCCGTCACCGGCACCGGCCGGGCCCTGGCCCTCAACGAGCGCGTACACGATGTTGGCCGACGCGCGGTACGCGTCCACGGCGATGCGGCCCATCGGGCCTGTCGGCAAGCCGCCTTCGACACGGGCCCAGGTCTCGCCGCCGTCGGTGGACTTGAACACGCCGGAGCCGGGACCGCCGCCGTTCATGCAGCACTGCGAACGGCGCCGCTGATACATGGTGGCGAACATGATGTCTGGATTGGCATTGGCGATCACCAGGTCGTTGGCGCCGGTGTCCTCATCACCCTTGAGCACGAGCTTCCACGTGGCGCCACCATCGGTGGTCTTGTAGACGCCGCGATCGCCGCCTGGGCCCCAGAGCGAGCCAGTGGCAGCCACAAACACCACGTTGTCGTTGGTCGGGTGCATCACGATGCGGTTGATGTGGTACGAGGTGGGCAGGCCCATGTGCTTCCAGGTCTGGCCACCGTCGGTGGACTTGTAGACGCCGTTGCCCCACGACGTGCTCTGGCGGTTATTCGACTCGCCGGTGCCCATCCAGACTAGATCCGGATTCGACTGCGAGACCGTGACATCTCCGATGGACATCAGGCCTTGATCCTGGAACTGGGCTTCGTAGGTGGCGCCATTGCTGGTGGTTTTCCACACGCCGCCATGGGCCGTGGCGACGTAGTAGATCGCCGGGTTCTTTTCGTACACCGCCAGATCCGAGATGCGGCCCGACATGGTGGCCGGACCAATCGACCTGAAGTGCAGAGTGTCCAGGGGATCGGCGGCGGCGGACTGGGCCGTCAGTTGGCCACCAATGGAACCGGAAAACGCCACGCCGAGAACCAGCGCAGACAAACCAACGAATCGAAGATGCCTCAACATTCAACCTCCAGAGCCGGGAGCACGAAAGAGTCAGGATTATAGCCCGGCAGGTATGATCAGGGGACCATGACCACCGCCGCCGTGAAGAGCCGCAATCGGGCCGACATCCCAGTGGAATACACCTGGAACCTGGCTGACATTTACCCCGATTGGCAGACCTGGGAAACCGACCGCAGCCAACTCGAACTCAAGATTGATGAATATGCAGCGCTCAAAGGGACACTGGGCCAGGGTCCCGAGCAACTGCTGACGGCCTTCAGGCAAAGTGACGCTCTGGGCAAGCTGGCGCACACGGTCTATTACTTTCCGTCGCTCAAGTACGACGAAGACCAGCGCGATAACGACATCAACGCCAGGCGCCAGACCATCGAGGCGCTTTTCGCCCGCTGGCAGCAGGTGACGGCGTGGTTCAGCCCGGAACTGCTCACTATTCCTCTTGCCACGGTTCGCGGCTGGATGGAGGCGAATCCGGAACTGGCCCTGTACCGATTCGCCATAGAAGAGGTGTACCGGCAGCAGGAGCACGTGCTGGACGAAGCCGGCGAACGTCTGCTGTCACTGGCCACCCGGGTGAACGCCGCGCCAAACGAGGCGTACAGCGCGTTGTCGACAGCGGACGCGAAGTTTCCCGACGTCACCCTGAGCACGGGCGAAACGGTCAAGATGTCGTACGGCCAGTACCGCGCGGTGCTGGCGGGCAACCGCAATCAGGCCGACCGGCGCCTTGCTTTTCTCGCGCACTACGGCACCTACGCCACCAACATCAACACGTATGCGTCGCTTTATCACAGCGTCTGCCAGCGCAACTGGTTCCAGGCTCGCGCCCGGGGCTACGCCAGCAGCCTGGACGCCGCGCTGCACGGCAATGCCATTCCCGCTGCCGTGGTGGAAAATCTCATCGCCGCCGCGCGCGCGGGTGTGGAGCCCATGCGCCGCTATCACCGGCTGCGTCGCGAACGCCTGAAGCTCGAGCGGTATTACCCCTACGATTTCTCGATCCCCGTCGTGGAATGGGATCACCGCTACGACTACTCCACCGTGGCCGCGCCCATCGTGGAGGCCGTGGCTCCGCTCGGCGCCGACTACCAGGCGCGCATGCGCCGCGGGTTCTCGGAGCGTTGGATCGACGTCTTTGAAAACGACGGCAAACGTAGCGGCGCCTACTCTGCGAGCGTCTACGGCAAACACCCGTACATGCTGATGAACTGGAACGAAACGCTGGACGACGTGTTTACGATGGCGCATGAGATGGGCCATTCGATGCACACCATGCTTTCGCACGAGACCCAGCCGTTTGTGTATTCCGACTACACGATTTTTGTGGCCGAAGTGGCGTCCACACTGAACGAAGCGTTGCTCCTCGATCACCTGCTGGAGCGAACCGGCAGCGATGCCGAACGGTCGGTGCTGCTCCAGCACGCCATCGACAACATCACGAGCACCTTTTACACCCAGGTCATGTTCGCGGACTTCGAACTGCAGGTGCATCGCCGGGTGGAGCGCGACGAACCAGTCACCGCCGACGTGCTCAACATCCTGTACAAGGAGTTGTGCGAGGCGTACTACGGCGATGCCGTGAGCCTTGAGGAGCTGACTCCGATCACCTGGGCCCGGATTCCGCACTTCTTCAACTCGCCGTTCTACGTCTACCAATACGCCACGTGTTTCGCCTCGGCGGCGAAACTGTCCAAGACGCTGATGGCCGGCGACCCTCGGGACCGGGAGGCGGCCCGGACCAGATACATCGAATTGCTCTCTTCTGGGGGTAATGACCATCCCATGAAGCAGCTCGCCAGGGCCGGAATTGACCTCTCGCAGCCCGACACCGTGGCGGCCGTGGTGGAGCAACTCGACCGGATGGTGACCCAGCTCGAGGGAATCTGATCCAGGCCACCTGCCCTGAGCTTGTCGAAGGGTTCCACTCGCTTGGATCGAGGGATTCAGGCACCCGGATTCCGGGGTCTGAGGGCCTTTCGCATGTCCCCCCGAGGACCTGCCGTAACTGGTTGAATCGAAACGGACACGGCGTGTGTACGGGATCGACCCAGTGAGCGTCCCCGGTACGGCACAGCCTTTCCTTATAGCGAAGGCGTGGGTATCCTCGACAAACTCAAGCCGCAACCCCGCTGGAAACACGCTGACCCCGCCATCAGGCTCGAGGCGCTTCGCGAACTGGCGGACCCGGTCGAGTTGGCGGCCATCGCGGAGGGTGATCCGGACGCTAGAGTCAGGCGAGCCGCCATTGACCAGGTAACGGACCCGGCAGTTCTTGGTCGTGTGACCACACTTGAGGCAAACCAGGCCATTAAGGATGCCGCAGCCGATCGCCTGTTGGGAATCGCGACCGACCCGGCCGATGCCGTCATTTCAGCGGCAGCGACCCGCCTGCTGACCGACAACCGGCGCCTGTCAACGGTGGCCAAGAGCGCGGCGGCCGACGCCGTTCGCGAAGTGGCCCTGAGCCGGTTGGCCGACGAACGAGCGCTTGGCGGCGTGGCTCGCCAGGCCAAGATTGAGAGCACGGCCCTTGCGGCCTGCGCACGACTGACCTCGGCCGACGAATTGCTCGACACCACGCTCAACAGTGCTCACAAAGACGTCGCGCTGGCGGCGTTTGATCGGTTGGCCGCCACGGCCTCCACGCCATTGGCCGAAGACGCGGCCCTGCTCAAGACGATCGAATCCCGGTCGCAGCAAAAAGCTGTGGCCCGCCGCGCAAAGACCATGCTGCAAGCCATTGAAGAGGCGGAAAACGCGCGCCGCGCGGCCGAAGAGGAACTGCGTCACCAGGAGGCGTTGCTCTGTGACACGGTCGAGAGCCTGACCGACATTTCAGATCCCGACCGCACCGAGGCCGATCTGGCGCGTATCAGCGCCACCTGGCAGGCCCTGTCGGGGCCCGACGCGGCGTCCGCGCGGCGATTTGCCGCCGGGGAGGAAGCCGCTCGCGCGCGGATTGCCCAGCGGCGCACGGAAATTGAAGCCGCGGTTGAGCAGGCGCGTCGGCGCGGTGAAGCGCTCGCCAGCCGCGAAGCCCTCTGCCAGCGCGTGGAGACAATCGAAGGCGACGACATCATCGAACAGCTCGTCCCGATCGAAGAAGAGTGGGCGCAGCTCACGCCGCTCGTGGGCAATGGCCCTGAGGCGGATCAGCTCGCCTCGCGATTTGCGCAGGCCGTGGGCGCGTGCCGCAAGCGTCACGCCCTCGGCACCACGCTGCAAGAGACCCGTGCCTCACTCGAAACGCTCGTTGTTGAGGCTGAAGCCCTGCCCGCACAGGGAGATGAGGCAGCTGACGGCCGTTGGCAGGCCCTGTCGCGCGACGCTCGCGCGATGGCGGTCACACTTGCCGACGCGTCGCGCCCTGCCACTGACCTGGCGGATCGCCTGGCCGTCGTCTCACGCGCATTCGAAGCGCGTGAGGCGGCGGTACGCGAAGCGGCTGACAAAGCGAAGCTCGATCTGGCCGTGAAGCTCCAGCGCCTGGCCGAACGCGCGAAGCGCACAGCGGAATCGGAAACAATCACGCTGCGTGAAGGCGAACGTGTGCTGCGCGATGTGATGACCGCGCTTGAAGAAGTGGGCTCGGGCGACCACACGAAGGAAGTGACCGAGGCCATTGCCGCGTTGCGCGCGCAGCAGGAAACCGTGGCACCGCGCGTGAAGCATCTGCGCGACATGGACGACTGGCGCCGCTTCGCCAACGCCCAGCAGCAGGAACAGCTCATCGCGATGGCCGAAGCCATCGTGGCGTCGCTCAAGGCCGAAGAAGAGGCCGGCAAAACCGCAGAACTCGCCGCCACGGCGAAAGCGTTGCGTGAGTTCCACCTGCGCTGGCAGGAAGTGGCCGATGCGCCGCGCCACTCCGCGCAGCGGTTGTGGGATCGCTTCAAGACCGCCACCGACTTCATTCGCAGCCGGTGCGAAATTTATTTCGCCAAGTTGCGCGAGGAACGCGGCACCAACATGGCGGCCAAGGCCACACTCGTGGAGCAGGCCGAGGCACTGGCCACCTCAACCGACTGGGCCAAAACCGCCGCGAAGTTCCAGGAACTGCAGAAGGCCTGGCAGGAGACGGGGCCCGTGCCGCGCGATGCCGCCCGCGATCTGGCGCAGCGATTCCGTGCGGCGTGCAACACCTTCTTCACGCAGCGGCGCGACGACCTCATGTCCAAGAAGAAGGAGTGGTCCGAAAATCTCGCTCGCAAGGAGGCGCTGTGCGTGCGCGCCGAGGAATTGGCCGAGTCCACGCAGTGGGAGGCCGCGTCTTCCGAGATGAAGAAGCTGCAGGCCGACTGGAAGACCATCGGCCCGGTGCGCCACAACAAGAGCGAAGTGATCTGGAACCGCTTCCGAGCTGCGGCCGACAAGTTCTTCGAGCGGTACCACAACCGGCACCAGATCGCCGCAGCGGAAAAGATCGCCGAGCACGTGGCGCTCGTCGTCTCGCTCGAAAACCTGGCCGCCGTCGAAGAGGCTCCGGAAGACCTCGCAGCACAGGTGCAGACACTGCGCACCACCATTTCGAAGGCCCCGGTCGTGGTCAGCCCCGAGATGAAGGATCTGCACGAACGCTGGAAGGCCGCACTGGCCACACTCGTCGCCAAGTGGCCGGCCGCGTTTGCGGGCACCGACCTCGACCCGGCGGCCATCCATGAACGCATGGAGAAACTCATCGCCAAGGTTGAAGCGCTCATCAAGGAAGAGAAGCCGGCGGCGGCGTCCAACAGGTCCGCCACAGAACTGCTGGCCGAGCGGTTGCGCTCAGCCCTGGCCAGTAACGCCATGGGCGGCCGTGCCGACGATTCGAAATGGCGCGCGGCAGGCGAAACGGTTGAGGAAGCTCAGGATGCGTGGCAGCGGATTGCTCCGGTGCCAAGCGAAGACACACACGCGCTGGAAGCCAGGTTCAAGGCAGCCTGCAAGCGCGTTATGGAACAGGTGAAGCTGCACGTCAGCGCGCCTGTGGGTGGCCCCGGCGGCGGTTTCGGAGGAGGCCGCCCCGGAGGCCGTCCCAGTTCCAAAGGTCCTGGGTCCAGAGTCCAGGGTCCAGGGTCCGGGGCACGAGGTCCAGAGTCCAGGGTCCAAGGTCCAGGGTCCAAGGGACCGAACGCCCGCCGGGATCAGCAACCCGTCGGAGCGTAATTTCGACTTCGGGACCCCGACTATCGGTGCACGATCTTCCCACCCACGATGGTGTACACAACCTTCGCCTGGCGAATCTCTTCGTCCGGTACCGTCGTGATGTCTTTCGAGAGCACGACGATGTCGGCGAGTTTGCCGGGGGTGAGTGAACCCTTGATGTGCTCTTCGAACGCGCCGTACGCGGCCCAGAGTGTGTAGGACTTGAGTCCCTCGATGCGCGACATCCGCTGGTCGGGGTAAAACACCGAACCATCAGCCACCTTGCGCGTGACCGTCGCGTAATAGCTCGCGATGGGATCCACATCTTCCACGGGCGCGTCGGTGCCGTTGATCACCATGCCGCCTGACTTCATCAGCTTCTGCCAGACGTAGGCGCCTTCTTCGGCGCGCTCGGCGCCGAGTCGTGCCGTTACGTAGGGCGCATCTGACGTGGCGTGAATGCCCTGCATCGCGGCGATCACACCCAGTTGGCCGAACCGCGGAATGTCATTGCGATGGATGTGCTGCGCATGCTCCACGCGCCACCGCAGGTCTTTGCCGTTCCTGTTGTTCTTGCGAAACGCCTCTTCATAAATATTGAGCACTTCGCGATTGGCGCGATCGCCGATCGCGTGCAGGCACAACTGATAGCCGTGGTCGATCGCCAGTTGCGCCGTGGTCCGCACATTCTCGAGGTCGCGACCAAGTCCGGAACTGGTGACTGAATCCGAATACGGCGCGAGCAGCCACGCGCCGCGCGACCCCAGCGCGCCGTCCACCGAAATCTTGATCGCGCGCACCGTCAGGTGCTTGTTGCCGTAGTCGATGACGCGTCCCCGTGACAACTGTTCGGGGCTGCCGCCGCCGCGAATCATCACCCACAACCGCGCCTGCAACCGGCCGGTATCAATCATTCTCTTGAAACGTTCGACGTCGGTGAAACTCGACCCGGCATCCTGAAAACTGGTGACGCCCTTCGACAGAATCTCGCGGTTGGCCAGTTCAATGACCTGTTCCCCTTCCGCTTCCCGCTCCTCGGCCGTCGGCACCGGCTGCCCGGCGCCGCGTCGAATCAGGCCCGACGCGGTTTCACGCAGGAGTCCGGTCGGATTCCCCGCTTTGTCTTTCAGAATCTCGCCACCCGCCGGATTCGGCGTCTTCGTCGTCAGGTTCGACAGCTCCATGGCCTTGGCGTTCGCAAACGACGCGTGGCCGCTGGCGTGAGTCAGGTACACGGGATTGTTGGGCGAGACCTTGTCGAGCGACTCATGCGTGGGAAACCCTTCCACACTCGGCTGCGGCACCGACGACCACTTCTCCTGATGCCACCCGCGCCCGATGATCCACTGTCCGGGCCGCGCCTTGGCGGCGGCGTCGGCCACCATCTTGACGATCTCGTCCCAGCTCTTCGTGTTCATCAGTTCCAGGCCCAGCTTTGCCTGGCCGATGCCGGTGAAGTGGCCGTGCCCTTCGATGAATCCGGGGATCGCCGTCTGTCCGGCCAGGTTGATGACCTGCGTCGCCGGGCCGATGTAGCGGCCAATCTCGGCGTTGGTGCCCAGCGCCACAATCGTGTCGCCATTCACGGCGATGGCCTCGGCCACCGGCCGCGCGTCATCAGCCGTGACGACCCGGCCGTTGTTGAGCACGAGGGTGGCCGGCGCCACTTGTGGCTGCTGGGCCGATAACGTACTCACCAGCAGAATTCCGAGGACTGGCACAAGGAAGCGAAATCTTAGACGCATATGGTGAACACCCACGAACAGGATAACTGGATCACTTGAATCCGAATCGTTTTTCGGCAAACAGAAAATATGGCAGCGACAGCGCCGCGAGGACCGCGGCGATCCCAAAAGCGGGGCGGAACCCGAGTTGGTGAATCAGGCCGCCCATCACCGTGGAGCCGCTCCCGACACCCGTATCAAAGGCGGCGAGCATGGCGCCAAACGCCGCGCCGCGCCGCCACTGCGGAATGCGCTTCATGATGTACGCGGTGTAGGCCGGATAGACCAGGCCGAACCCGGCGCCAAAGACCACGGCGGCCAGCAGAAACACCACGATGCCATTAGCCAGGGCCAGCAGGGCCATCCCGAGCGCGGTGGCCGCCAGGCACGGCAACAGCGCGCGCCGGTGGCCGACCCTGTCCAGGAAGCGTCCAACTGAAATGCGGCCGACAAGAATGGTAACGGCCATCACCGTGAGAAAGAGACTGCGGGGAGAGACCCCCAACTCGTCTGCGAACATGGCGGAAAAACTGGTGAGGCTTCCGTATCCGAAGGCGATCAACGCCATCGAGACCGACAGCCCGAGCACGCGCCACTCGACCAGATCCTGGAGGGTGCGCGGCCTGGGTGGCAGCGCCGCCGCTTGGTCGCGGTCGTCGGGCAGACGCCAGGCAATGACCGCCATCAGCAGATTCAACGCGGCCACTTCAAGGCACATCACCGCCCAGCCGAAACTGAAAATCCAGAACCCGAATGGCGGTGCGATGGCCAGCGCGATGATCGACGACAGTCCCCAGTAGCCCAGCCCCTCGGCGCGCCGGGCTTCAGGCAGCGTGGCGGTCATGTAGGCGCCAGAGGCCGCGAGCAGGCCCGACCAGAACAGACCGTGCACGAACACAAGGGCCAGCAACAGGCGGTAGTTCGTGATGAAGGCGTAGCTCACCGAAAACACGGCGAGCACGAGGCTGACGACGATCAACACGCGGCGATGCCCGAGCCGGTCCGCGATCTGCCCGGTGATGGGCGCCGAGAGCGCTGACGCATACGTCAGGAATCCGAGAAACAACCCGGCCGCAAGCGTGGTGCCCCCGAGCGCGAGCACATGGTAGGGCGCCGCGGGCAGCATCTGAAACAGCGACGCAAACACCGTGAAGGTGTACGCGCACATCACGAAGAATCTGGGCGTGAACAGACGGTCGGCCAAGCGACAAGTCTATATGGACCCTGGACCCTGGACCCTGGACATCGGTGCAACCCCCCGCCCGCCTTCTGAACAAGAATTCAGTTACCTTCATCCGCCGAGGCTGTCAGGCTAGACGGCAGGAGCCATGCGCGCACTCATTGTGGAAGACGATGGCAAGGTGGCTGGCGCTCTCAAAGCCGGCCTGACGGCTGAAGGATACGACGCCGTGGTCTCACGCACGGGTGAGGACGGCTACTTCCGTGCGACCACCGAACCCTTCGATGTCGTTGTGCTCGACTTGGGCCTGCCCGGCCGGGACGGACTGGAGATCCTCTCTGGTCTGCGCAGCCGTGGCCTGACCGTGCCGGTGCTGGTCTTGACCGCTCGAGACACCATCGAAGACCGCGTGACCGGGCTTGACCATGGCGCGGACGACTACCTGGTCAAACCCTTCGCGTTCGCCGAATTGCTGGCCCGGTTGCGGTCCCTCGTGCGGCGCGGCAGGGCTGATCAGGCGGGCCGGCTCGTGTTCGCCGACCTGGAACTCGACCCGGTGGCACGTGACGTCTGTCGCGCGGGGATCCCTATTGAACTCACATCCCGCGAATTCGACCTGCTCGCCTACCTCCTCCGTCATCGCGGCCAGGTCGTCTCGCGCGAAATGCTCGCGCGCGATGTCTGGAAAGAACCCCGTCGAGGCACCCCGCTCGACAACGTCATCGACGTGCACATCACCAGGCTGCGCCGGAAGATCGACGCCGAATCGCCGCGCAAGCTCATTCACACGCTGCGAGGCGTCGGGTTCACGCTGAAGGAAATTACGCCGTGACGCCACCCCGGTTGCGCATTCGGCTCACGCTGTGGTTCTCGGCGTCCATCCTGATCATCCTGCTGCCTGTCCTGTCAGGCGTGGCGCTTCTGCAGTGGCGGTCCATGCGCGCGTCACTTGACCACCACCTTCAGGAAGACCTCGAGTTCGCCCTGCAGATGATCGTGCTTCGGCAGGGCCGGATCGCCTGGCGCGTCGACTCCGAGATCGATCCTGGTTACGACGCGGGACTGCGCCGGTGGGTGGAAGTCTACAGTGCGGACGGACGGCCGTTGTACCTGCGCGGCGTGCCCGAGACCCCCGAGATCTGGAAGGCGCTGCCCGACATTCCGTCCGAGCCTCAGAGAGGCCCACACACGATCCTGACCCCATCAGGCGCGCACGTGCGCCTCCTCTCGGTGCAACGGCCCCTGGCCGGCGATCCGATGTGGATTCGCGTGGCCCGCAGCGAGGATGACCTGCGGAGCGACTTGCACCGGTTGGTCGTGATCTTCGCGGTCGTTGGCCCGCTGGCGATTCTTGCAGCCTCGGTCGCAGGATTCCTGATTTCCGGCCGGGCTCTCGCGCCCCTCACACACATGGCCGAGCGCGCCCGCGTCATCAGCGCCGACCGTCTGTCCGAGCGATTGCCCGTGGCGAATCCCGACGATGAGCTGGGACAGTTGGCCACGGTCTTCAACGAGACGTTCGCGCGCCTGCAGAATTCGTTTGACGGCCTCAAACGCTTCACCGCAGACGTGTCGCATGAACTGCGCACACCATTGACGGCGATCCGCAGCGTCGGCGAGGTGGGGCTGCAGGAGTCACGGACGGTTGAGGACCATCAGGAGGTCATCGGCAGCATGCTCGAGGAGGCCGACCGTCTTGCCCACGTCGTCGACACGCTGCTCACGCTGTCGCGCTGGGAGGGCGGCCGCGTCACCGTCGACACCGAGCCGGTCGACCTTGCGGGCGTGGCCAGGGACGTGGCGGGCCAATTGGCGGTGCTCGCCGACGAACGCGGCGTGGAGTTGGTGGTAACCGCCGCGGGCCCGCTCGACGTGAAGGGCGACCGCACGATGATTCGGCAGGCGGTGATTAACGTGATCGACAATGCCATCAAGTTCACGGCGCCTGACAGCCGCGTCACGGTGTCCTCAGTCAGTACGCCCGACGAGCACCAGTTGATTGTGGACGATCAGGGCCCCGGCATTCCGGAGGACCATCGGGGCCGTGTCGTGGAGCGGTTCTACCGGATGGACCGGGACCGCGAGCGCGGAACTGAGGGCTCAGGGCTCGGACTGTCCATTGTCCAATGGGCCATGACCGCCAATCATGGCCGCCTGGAATTGGCCGCGAACCCCGACGACGGCGCGAGGGTCATCCTCGCTCTGCCCCGCACCTGAACGGAAATTCAGGATCTCTTCAGTTCGCGCGCGGCTGGCGCCTTCTAGACTCGCAGGTAGTCAGGAGTGCTGCTCATGAATCACCATCGTTGGATTTCGATCGCCGCCGCCACTGTGTTGTTCGCCGTGGCGTTCGGCTGGAATGCCCATGTCGCCACCGCGCCGATGCGGCCCGTCGACTGGGTCAAGATCAACCCGGCATTCGACGGCGCCACCTTCGTGAAGGACGCTGAGAAGTGCCTGACGTGCCACGAGGCCAGCATGGCCAAGTACAAGGGCACGGCTCACGCACACGCGTTGACCCTGTCGAGCAACACGGATGTGGGTGACTGCGAGAGCTGCCACGGTCCTCGGAGCAAGCACATCGAGAGTCCGTCAGCCGAACTGGCCATCACGGACGCGAAGGCGCAGTCCAGCGTCTGCCAGCAATGCCATGAGGGAGGATCCCGGTTCGCCTGGAAGGCCGGTCCCCACCAGTCGGCGGACGTCAGTTGCACCTCCTGCCACGTGGTGATGGAGAAGAAGAGTCCCGCGGCGCTGCTCGCGAAGGCCACCATGACAGAGACCTGCGACACGTGCCATGCCGACATCAAGGCGGACCTGAACAAGATGTCGCACCATCCGATTCGCGAGGGGCGTCTCGACTGCGCGAGTTGCCACAACGTGCACGGCGCCAACGCGGGGCTCCTGACCAAACCCACCCTCAACGACACGTGTGTGTCCTGCCACAGCGACAAGCGGGGTCCATTCGTCTGGGAACATGCACCGGTCCGTGAGGACTGTGCGACGTGCCATGCGCCGCACGGATCCAATCAGCGCAACTTGCTGACGTCCAAGGATCCGTTCCTGTGCCTGACGTGCCACTCCTACGGGGGACACATCAATCTTCCCCGGTACAACCGCACCAGCAACCCCTACGGTTCCGGGTGCACCAACTGTCACATCACGACGCACGGGTCGAACCATCCGTCCGGCGCCAAGTTCACCCGTTAGGAGGCGGCCATGAGAATCCTTATTACGTGCGTCGCATCGTTGGCACTGGCCGCTCCGGCCCTGGGCCAGACCACCCCTCCCCTGCAGGTCACAGGCTCGATCACGACGGCGGCCCAGCAGGTTGACAGTGATACGAACTCGAGCAAGTTGTCCGAGTATCGTGACCTCTCGCGGACGTTCTTCGTGCCGCGCCTCACCTTCCTGGTGCGGGACGCCGAGTCAGGCCGACGGATGGACATGTCGGCGGTCAACGTCGGCCGCCGCGATCAGTCGATCTTCTTCAACGCCGGCCGGCCAGGGCGCTGGACGCTGGAGGCGGCCTGGGTCGAGATTCCGCATCTCTATAGCAACAAGGCCCTGACGCCCTACATCGATCGCGGTGGTGGGCTGTTCACGGTGCCGACGACGGTGCCGATCACGTTCAAGAAGCTGAACACTGCGGCCGCAGACGCGGCAAACGTCGTCGCGAGCGATCAGCTCATTGCCGACTACCAGACGCGGACGCTGCAGCGCACGGCGCTGGGCACACAGGGTGAACGCGGGCGCCTCGCGGCCTCGTGGAGCCCCACGGACTCGGCGACCCTGGGGATTGCGTGGGATCGCCGTACGACTGTGGGATCGAAGTCCACCTTCGGGCCCATCGGAGACCGGCCGCCGCGCACGCTGAACATCCAGCTGGCGGAACCCGTCGACCATCGGACCGACGACGTGACGTTGTCGGCGGAACGTCGCGGCGGGCGCTACCAGCTGCGGGCGGAGTACCTCTATTCCAACTTCAGCAACGCCATCGATACGCTGCGATGGCAGAACGTGTTCACCACCGCCGCTCCCGGGGCGGAGTTTGATGTCTGGGACCGCACGGTCGGCACGTTCGGAGCCCGGCCGCTGGCCCCAGACAACCGGTACCACAATGGCCTCGTGCAGGCCTCACTGGAACTGGGAGGCGCGGGGTTCCTCACCACATCCGCCTCAATCGGCCGCTTCGAACAGGATGGATCGCTGCTGCCGTATGCCACGGCGACCAGCGCGCTGGCCAACCGGACCCTGCCGCAGTCGACTGCGCAGGCGGAGATCACCACCACGCACCTGTCGGCTGACTACGTCCTGGCCCTCGTGCCTCGTGTCACCCTGCGGGCGTTTGTGCGTTCGAACAACATGACCAACGACACCACGTCGAGCCAGTGGCAGTACGTGACCTCCGATACGTACAACCTCACGGGTACGGTGTCGTACAAGAACAAGCGCATTAATCTGGCGCACGAGACAGACCGGTTGCTCACGGGCGGTGACCTCACATGGCGGGCGCCGAAGGCGCGGACCAGCGTGGTGCTGGGCGTCGAACGGGAAGACCTCACGCGTGCCTACCGGGAAACCGACACGGCTGAGAACCGACTGAGACTGACGATGCGAACGCGGGCGGGCAAGGGCTTCTCAATCCGCGCCCGGTACCTGCTGGCCTCGCGAACCGGCGACGACTACGACTACAACGTCACCCGCCAGGGATACTGGTACGACCTGACGGAAGCCGACCAGGACAACCCGAGACGAACGTTCAATAACCATCCGGACATGCGCCGGTATGACGTGGCGGACCGTCTACGGCAGCAGTCTGATGTCACGCTGACATTCGCGCCCATCGACACAGTGAGCCTTTCCGGCTACCTGCGGTACCGATCCGACGACTTCGACACGGATGTCGCGTCGGTGCAACCGCTGGCTGGCACCGGACTGGCCGACGCCTCGGCCAGCACGCCGGGCAACCAGCTCGGCTGGCTGACCGACAAACGCCTGCGCTACGGACTGGATGTCTTCGCGCAGCCGACGCCCCGTGCGACCTTCACCGGACACATCGGCTTCGACCGCGGCACGGGCCGGCAGCGATCTCTGGAATACAACGAAAACAACAAGCAGAACCCGAGCACCGTGGCCACAGCGGAACTGGGTCCATGGACACGCGCCACGAGCCAGTGGACAAATGACTACACCGACCGGACCTGGAGTGGCGGCATCGGCACACGCCTGGACGTCGTGCCCGATCGCGCCTTCCTCATCGCCGACTACACGTGGTCTCTGGCCAATGTGGCGATCGCCTACGACGGCTTCGGCGTGCGCAACTGGGACGGCACCCCGTACGCCCCGAACCACCAGTTCGCGTTTTCGTCACCGCCCGACATCCGCGAGGACCTGAAGACCCTTGACCTCCGAATGGAATTCCCCTGCCGGCAACTCACATTCCTCGTCGGGTATCGCTACGACGTCTACACGCTCGACGACTGGCAGCAGAGCAGCAGCCAGCCGTGGGTGGAAGCCGTGGGGGCGGACACGTTCCTGCGTGACACGTCGCGGTCGCACCAGTGGGGCAACCGGCTGTTCAACCTGGGGACCTATCTCGCCCCCAGCTACACGGCCCATATCGGCTGGGTCGGACTGCGGGTCGGCTTCTAACACGGCACTTGCGTGAGGCCGGGTCTGAAGAAGACCCGGCCTTCCGAGCCGCAGGGAGGCCCGACGCGTCGTTGGGCGGCAAGTCGCCGCGAGTCACCATCGGGCCAATCTCCACTAGAATCCCTTCATGCGCCCCAGTGCCCTTTGGAAAAACTTACCGGCCGAGAAGCGGCTGATTGCCGCCACCGCCTTCTGGAACGATGAACATGGTGTGGAGCAGCAGGTGGAGGTCATCGTGACCATCGCCCGAAAGCTCAACTTCAGGCCGAAGAGTGTGCCGTCGCTGCCGATCGAGCGCCGCGCGAAGCTCCTCGCGGCCATGGATGACGTCTCGGATGTGGTTGCCTCCCGAGCGCTGATTGCGTACCACCTGGAGGCCGAGCGGCCGATGATGGGCGCCTTCCTCGATGCGTTGGGGATCGCGCACGACAACGGCTTGATTACGGCCGAAGACGTGGCGGCACCTGATAAGGCCAGGCTGGGCGAGGGCGTGCGGAAGCTCAAGACCGCATTCCCCGACGATGCCGTGCGGTTGTATTTGCACACGTTGGTGTTGCTCGATGGGGACACCTGGGCCAACCTTGACGGCCTCATCGACCCGGCAACCTAGTGTTTCCAGCCACTTCTCTGTGGCACTTGACTTGCTTGGATCCGGCTGTGGGAGGGCGGTGTGCGTCCTAATGACGTGGCAGCACGATCCCTCTTGTGTCCAATCTTCCTCCTCCTCCTGATTGGAGACGGGGGCTGGCTGTCACAGGCGTCGGCGCAAACCGTCCCTCCCACCACCCCTCCAGCAGCCGCCACCACCCAGGCACCGCCCCTGGCGCTGCCCGTGGACCTCGAGCGCATCAAGACGGCGCTCGATCGGCCGATCCGCGTGAAGGTCAACGACGGCCGCGTGCGTTTTTACACTGAGACCGTGGCGCCCGGGGGGCCGTCGTTCAAGGAGTTCTCGAAGAACTTCGACCTGCGCTTCGGACCCGTGCCCGGCGCGGGAATGACGCATCAGGAGTTCCTGGGTCTGGTCACACCCAAGGAACTGTACGGCTCTGGTGGGATCAAGCCCCTGGAGATGCTGGAATGGGGCCTGGTCAACCACGTGGGTTGGTGGGCCATCCGCAAGCTCTACAAGGAACTGAGTGAAGCCACCGACGAACGCCGAATCAAGTCCATCCGCGATCAGATCGATCGGGAACTGGCGGCGCTTCGAGGCGGCAAGTAGAATCCCCTCGTGTTGATTCGAGCCCTACTCGTCGCGTTTGCATTGTGGACCCTGGCGGGGCAAGTGGTCCCCACTCCCAGACCGCCGGATGTTACAGGGCCCACCACAGTGGACCTCGCACAGATCCGTGCCGAGGTGGATGCCCTCATCGCCGCGAGCGGCGCCGAAGTGGCTGTAGCCTGGCGCCCACTGAGCGGCACGAAGGGTGAAGAGATCCTCATTCGCCCCGATCTGAGGTTTCACGCCGCCTCCACCATGAAGGTGCCGGTGATGATCGAGCTGTTCCGGCAAGTGGAGAACGGCTTGCGCAAGCTCGACGACAAGGTGCTGGTCACCAACCAGTTCACGAGCATCTTTGACGGCAGCCCGTACGTTCTCTCGGCCACGGAAGATTCCGACGGCGAAACGTACAAGGCCCTGGGCACACAGCTCAGCCTTCGCGCGCTGATGGATGCCTCGATTACGGTCAGCAGCAACCTGGCCACCAACATCCTGATCGAACACCTGCGCGCATCAAACGTGCAGGCAACGGCCGATACGATGGGCGCAGTCGGGATGCAGGTGATGCGCGGCGTTGAAGATCAGAAGGCCTTCGACGCCGGAAAGAACAACACCACCGACGCACGCGGACTGTTGGTGCTGTTTGAGGCCATCGGCCGCGGCACGGCCGTCAGCCGGAAGGCCAGCGCGGCGATGATCGAGATCCTGAAACGTCAGAAGTTCAACGACGGCATTCCCGCCGGCCTGCCGTCTGGCACGCCCGTGGCACACAAGACCGGATGGATCACCAGAATCCATCACGACGCGGGCATTGTGTATGGCGCGCGCCCGTACGTGTTGGTGATTCTCACGCGCGGCATTGCCGACCGCGCCGTCAGCGCGAAACTGCAGGCCGACATCAGCCGCGTTATTGCTCGCACAGCAAGTTAAGCCACCGCTACACTCCGCCCGCGTCGCTCAGCACGTGTTTGCGGCGGGCATCACCGATGAGGCCCTCCAGACGTTGGGCCTCGGCCCGAAGCACGGCATCGCCAAGCACCGTCAGTTCGTAATACCGGCGACGGGAATCTGCGCGGGCAGCGGGGCCGGGGGCAGTCGCACTGGCAGCGCCACTCGCGGTCCTGACGTCCCGGAGTCCTGGGCTCGTTTCTCCAGAGGCCGGGGGTGCGGCGATCAGTTCCTGCTCCATCAGCCGTTGCAGAAGTGTGTACAACGTGCCAGTCCGAAGTCTGACGGCACCGCCCGACCGCTCTTCGACCTCTTTGATAATCGCGTATCCGTGCCTCGCGTCGTCTGCCAAAGCGAGCAATACCTGGAACGCAAACGGTGTAAGTGGAAGAAAAGAAAGGTGGTTCTTATTGTCGACCGGCATAGACACCAGCTTGGCATATGACTAAGTAGACAATCAATCTACTTTTTTTATGTGCATTTGACGATGAAACGAGCCTGAAGTTTGTTGTCGGCCTGACCTCGGCCTTGAAACCCAGGCCGAGCTACATGGACGCGACTCCGCCGGCACGTAGCTCGGGCTGGTTCTCAAGCCAGAGACGGCGCACTTGAGGGAGTTTGGACGGTCTATCGCTCAGAATATCATGTGGTGTGAGCGATAGGGTGGTAGTCTATCGCTCATGAAGTGGAACTGGCAGCGTTCGGCCTGGCCCCGCTTCACATGGCAGGCGTCCCGGTTGACCATGGCCGAGGAGCGGTTCCTGCTGGCGGGCGGCCATCTGGGTGGCGTGGTCCGCCATTTGGAAGGTGAAGACCGCGACCACCTCGTGGTGGACGTCATGAGTGACGAAGCGATCACGACGTCACAAATTGAAGGCGACGTGCTTTCACGGGCCAGTGTGCAATCGTCCATCCGGCGGCAGCTCGGACTTGCGGGGCAGCCGCACCCGGTGCGACCGGCCGAGCAGGGCATCGCCGAGATGATGGTGGATGTCTACCGCCACTTTGACACGCCGCTCGACGAACGGACGCTGTGCGTGTGGCACGGGATGGTGGCGCAAGGCCGTACTGACCTTCGGGATATCGGCCGTTACCGCAGCGGCGGCGATCCCATGCAAGTGCTGTCTGGACCAATGTACGCGCCCGTCGTGCACTTCGAAGCGCCGTCGTCGGCGCGGGTCGGCGAGCACATGTCGCGGTATATCGAGTGGTTCAATCGCACGGCGCCACGCGGCCGGGAACCCTTGCCGCCCTTGACGCGGGCGGGCATCGCGCACTTGTATTTTGAGAGTATTCATCCGTTCGAGGACGGCAACGGCCGGATTGGCCGGGTCATTGCCGAGAAGGCCCTCGCCCAGAGTCTTGGTCAACCGTCGCTCGCGATGCTGGCTGCGACGATCCTCTCGCGACACCGCGACTACTACGCTGCGCTCGAAGCGGCCAACAAAGACATGGAGATCACGGCATGGCTCGCGTGGTTTGCCGCCACCGTGCTGGAAGCCCAGGGGCGCTCCACGGCACAGGTCGAGTTCCTGATCGACAAAACGCGGCTGCTCGATCGGATGCGCGGACTGATCAATGCGCGTCAGCAGGCGGTCTTGTTGCGCATGCTTCGTGAGGGACCCACCGGTTTTGTGGGAGGCCTCAGTGCCGGCAAGTACATCACCATCGCCAAAACGTCGCCGGCGACCGCCACTCGTGACCTTGCCGACATGGTGGACAAGGGCGCACTTGTGCGCACGGGGGAGCGTCGGCATGCGCGGTACCGCATCCCCATCCCGTTGCGGCCGACGTTGCGAGTGACCGTCACGGACTCGGGCGAGGTTGTCTGATCGCGGCCATCGCCACGGCGTCAACGGCTTGCGCGGCACCGATGCTGCCGTTGGTGACGATCACGGCGCCGCGGTCGGCTGCGGCGTCGAAGGCGACGATGGCGTACCAATAGGTGTTGGAGCCGTTGTGCCAGATGACGCGCCGGTCGGGCGTCGTTTGCGAAACCCAGCCCATCGCATAAGTACCACTCTCGGGTTGATGCAGCCGCTTGAATGTGTCGGCCTTGACGATGCCGTCCTGGCCGCGCTCGCCCCGCAGATGCGCTTGTCCCCAGCGCGCAAGGTCGGTCACGGTCATGTGCAACCTTCCGGCCGGGCCGAGGTACGGCGGGTTATCAGCACCCACACCGGGCTCGACCGGGGTCAACGTTCCGCTCGCGGCACGACGATGGCCCCGGGGTTGTGTGAGGAGGTCGCGCACGCCGGGTGGGCCATGGCCCGCACTGGCGAGCCCCATCGGCGACAGGACCTCGTCGCGGACGAGGTCTTCCCAGGGCTTCTTTGTCTTCGCTTCAAGCAGCGCGCCCGCGATGATGTAACCGAGGTTCGAGTAAAGGAATGCCGCTCCGGGAGCA
>JBKJQX010000041.1:0-3894 GCA_046594875.1 Vicinamibacterales bacterium | reverse complement strand
GGCCGTGAATGCCCCGCCGGTCATGAAGATCATCTTGTTCGCCTGGTCCGGGGCGACGACCATCAGCTCCCGATAAAGGTCCATCCCGGTCATCTCCGGCATCATCAGGTCGCAGAGGATAAGGTCGAACTTCTCGCCGCCGGCACACATGGCCAGCGCGTCCCTGGCCACGATCGTGGTCACGACGTCGTGCTCCTTCGCGAGCACCCGCTGGATGACCCTCCCCACTAGCACTTCGTCGTCCACGATGAGTATTCGTCCTCGGCAGAGGGCAGCGTTGACGTTGATGCCGGGCGGTGGCAGAACAGGGGCTTCAGGTAGTGCGACTGGCAGCGCGATGCTGAAGGTGGTGCCGTAGCCCTCCTTGCTCTCGACCGTCAGCTTTCCTCCCATGTCGGTGACAATGCGCTGGCAGATCGCGAGACCGAGGCCCGTTCCGGCACCAACGGGCTTGGTGGTGAAGAACGCATCGAAAATCCGGCCGATGATCTGGGGCGGAATCCCGGCACCTGTATCGCTGACCTCGATGATGACCTCTGCGCCATCGAGCCGCGTGCGGATGCGAATTTCATTCTCGTCCGCCTTCCCGTCAGGCAGCGCTTGGGCGGCGTTGACGAGCAGGTTGACAAAAACCTGCCCGAGCCGGGCCTCGTTGGCCTCTATAGGTGGAACGGCGCCATAATCCTTGATCAGGCGCGCGCGGTGCCGAATCTCGTTCCAAGCTACTCCGACTGACGATTCCATCGTCGCCGTGACATCTACACGACTGTTCGCTTCCTCGGCATGGGATCGCGTAAACATCTTCAGATCGCGAACGATGATGCGGACACGCTGAGCCGCTTCGCGCGCGTCGGCCAATGGTCCCCGAATATCATCGAGGGTCAGTGCATCGCTTTGGCTCGCGGACGGATCGTTCTTGTTCGCAAGGCCGCCCGTGATGTAGTCCAGGTTCGCGATCACAGCGGCCAGCGGGTTGTTGATCTCGTGGGCAACGCCGGCGGCCAGGGTACCGACGGAGGCCATCCGGTCGCTCACCATCAACTGGGACTGGAGCGAAAGCTTCTCGGTGATGTCGGAGTTGATGTCGAGCACCGCGTTCGCCTCGCCCGTATCATCCCGCACGAGCGTCCAGCGGACGTCCACAGTGATGTCGCGGCCATCCTTGGTACGCTTGAGCATCTCGCCCTGCCACTCGCCGTTCGCCATCAGAGCGGCCTTCGCTACGGCCAAAGCATTGATGTCCTTGTGGAGGAGATCCGCGTCCGTGCGCCCGATAGCTTCCGCCGCCGTCCATCCATAGGTGCGCTCTGCGCCCCGGTTCCAGAAGGTGATGCGGCCGTCCAGGTCCTTCACCAGAATGGCTTCGTGAGCGATGTCCAGCAGGGCTGCCTGCTCGCGGAGGTGCGCATCCGCGTCTTGGCGCTCAAGCTCCGACGCCGCGCGCGTCGCGAATATTTGCAGCGTTGCCATGACGAAATCCACTTGCTGGATGGGCTCGCGAAACACCACGCCGAGCGTGCCCAGATGCCGGCCGGTGGAGCTGGTAAGGCGCAAGCCCACCATTCCCTCCGACTTCAGGTATTGCAGAACTTGTGACTGAGGGTACTGCTCCCACGCCCCTTGCTGGACGACTCGCGAGTCCATGGTGAGGGCAAATTCGCTCGGCGATCCCTGAACGACGAACTCTTCGTTCGCCACGATTTTCCCCTCGACGACCGCGGCGATACTACGGGCCGTCGGCGGCTCTCCAGGGAGCAATCGCGACATCCGCCCCGCCTGTGCTCCCACCGCCGACGTCATACTCAGCACGAGCTGCTCGAAGAATTCCGCGCCGGTGGCGAGCGACACGCCCGCCGCAACAGTAGCCACCGCTGACTGGAGGCGTGTCCGCTCCAGCTGCCCGCGCAGATGCGCGATTCCGAATGCCACATCGTCGGCCAGCTGCTGAAGCAGCGCGAGCTCCTCGGCGCTCGTCTGCTTTACCTCGGAGGTGTACAACGCCAGTAGCCCGAATGTGCGCGACTCATCGCGCAGGGGCAGAGCGATGTAACTGCGGTAGCCATGCCTTCGTGCGGACTCGAGCCAGGGCGCAAAGCCGGGGTCCTCCTCGATATCTTCGCACACTACGGGTTTGCCCGAACGAATAACCTGTCCCGCTGGGCCGACGCCAATGGCTTCGGCCTCATTCCAGCTGGTCTTGATCTCCGAGAGATAGCCGTCTTCCGCGCCCGCCTGGGCGATCGGTGTGATCGAGCGGTCCGCGTTGTCCTGCGCGCAGCCAACCCACGCCATGCGGTAGCCGCCGTCTTCCACCGCGACTTTGCAGATCTGCGCGAGCAAATCCTGTTCGTGCTCGGCACGGATGAGTGCCTCGTTACAATTGCCACGCATCAGTAGCGCCCGATTGATGCGCGAGATCTCCAACTCGGCGAGCTTGAGATCGTGGACGTCGGTGCAGGTGCCGAACCATTTTAGGACCTTGCCGTTCGCGTCCTTGATTGGCTCTCCGCGGATGAGCCACCATCGATACACACCATCCGAGCGGCGCATCCGGCACTCGAGCGCATACATCCCGACTGTTGCGGTCGCATGCTGCCAGGCAGCCTCCGCGCGTGTCTTGTCGTCGGGATGGAACGGCTCACTCCAGCCGGACCCGAGGCTCGCCTCCGGCGTCAGGCCCGTGTAGTCGTACCATTGCTGGTTGAGATATACATTCCAGCCGTCGGGGCGCGTGATCCAGACGATCTGGGGCATCGCTTCCGCGAGAGACCGGAACTCTTGGAGGCTCTCCTCCAGCGCCCTCGCATCGCGCCGCGACTCCGTGATGTCGGTAACGATCCCCGTCAGTCTGATGACCTTGCCGTCTGCATCACGGACCTGGAACCCCCGGGTGCGCACCCAGCGGATCTCGCCATCTGGCCGGGTAATCCGATGCTCAACGTCGACAGTTGGATTATCCGTCCTGAGCCCGGCGAAAGCGGCCCGAACATGCTCGCGGTCTTCAGCAACGATGAAATCCGTCCACCGCTGCGGGTCGTCGTAGAAGGTGTCTGCGGAAACGCCCCAGATTCGCTCGAAGCCCGGACTGAGGTAAACCACCTCCCGCATGTCGGCCGAACGAATCCAGAAAACATCGGTGATGTTGTTCGCCAGCAGCTCGAATTTGTCGTTGCTCTCCCGCAGCGCATCTTCCATCGCCTTTCGCTCGGTGATCACGCTCGCCGACGGGACGAGGAATACGACCTGGCCAGCCTCGTCTCGCACAGGCTGCAGGGAGAAGTCGATGTCGAGCAGACTTCCGTCGCCGCCACGCACGCGCGTGTCGTACCGCGACGGTTCGCCTTGCGCCGCGCGCGCGATCGTCTCGCGCAGTCGCTCCTGCTCCTGGGCAGAGTGCTCCCACCAACCGAAGTCCGCGAAGGGCTGGCCGATGACGTCGTGCAGCGCCAATCCGGCCGCTTCGAGCGCCGACCGATTGGCCTCTACAATAGTTCCGTCCGGCGTCAGTAACCCTACGAACATGCTGGGGCCGGTGCCATCGATGAGGGCGCGCAGACGGTTCTGGCTTCGCTGAAGTTCGGCTTGCGCCTCCCGCATCTCGTGCACCGAGAGTACCTCGTCGCGCTGGGTGGTCTCCTGGCAAACGACGAGCACACCGCCAATGCTGCCGCTTTCCGTGAAGACAGCGCTGTAGCCGTAGGTCCACCACACGTCGTCGCGGCGTCCGTCGCGATCGATCGGGATGTAGACGTCCTCGTGCCATGTGGCCACACCGGTGTTGAGGACACCCTGAATCTCGGGCCCGATCACGTCCCAGATGTCGGTCCAGAAACTGGCGCCTGGCGCGCCAAGTGCGCGCGGATGGCGACCGTCGCCGCCGAGGCTGGGGCGATA
>JBKJQX010000030.1:0-54386 GCA_046594875.1 Vicinamibacterales bacterium | reverse complement strand
CGCTTTTTGCACCTCAAGAGAAAAGGGGGCGACTGTCGCCCCCTTTTTTTTTTGATGAGCCAATGGGGCAATGGCCTCATGCCCACTGGCTCATGACGCGGCACTTATCGGAGCAATTTTCCGTCCCAGATGCGCACGCGGTCGATCACATCGTACAGCGAGAGCTGATCCACCAGTGCCATCCCCTTCACCACCTGGCCAAACACCGTATAGCGGCCATCCAGATGCGGCTGCGGTGAATACGTGATGAAGAACTGACTGCCCCCGGTGTCACGCCCCGACAGCGCCATTCCCACGGTGCCCCGCAGGAACGGCAGCGCACTCAACTCGTCAGGAATCGAGAAGCCCGGCCCGCCCTCGCCATCTCCGCGCGGGTCGCCGGTCTGCACCACGAAGTTCGGCACCAGCCGGTGAATCTGCAATCCGTTGAAAAATCCCGCCTGCGCCAACGCCACAAAATTCAAGGTCGTCAGCGGCGCTTCGACGACGTTGAGGGCGATTTCAATGGTGCCGAGCCGGGTCTCGATCATCGCGACCGGAGTGACCGTCGGATGCAGCAGCGCGGCTGACTCAAAAAACTCCGGCGCGTGGCGCAGCGGCGCGGGCCGCGTGGGCGCAGCCGTCGCGTCCCCCAACCCCTGCAGCAGCTCCGCCGCGCGCAGGCGCACCGGCCAGTCGCGATCCGCCAACGCCCGCTTGAGCACGGCCAGGGCCGCCTCGCCGCCAATTGCGCCAATCGCGCCCAGCGCGGCCAGGCGCGCATCCGTGGCCGCGTCGCTCAGGCTCCGGTCATACGCAGTCGCGAGTGCCGCGGCCGACGCCGCGGTCTTGCGCTCGCCAATGAGGCGCGCCGCGGTGGCCCGCACGACGTAGTCGGGACTCTCCAGGGCGGCCACAAGACGTGCATCCAGATCCGGCGCGCCGGCGCGCGCCAGCGCCGACAGCGCCGGTCCGCGCACGCGCTGATCCTGGTCCTCGGTCAATTCGATGAGGCCCGATCGCACGCGGTCCGGTTCAAGCGTGCCAAGCGCCGTGGCAAGCGCCGCCCTGACCCTCCACTCGCGATCGGCGCCAAGGCTCGATCCCACCAGCAGGAAGCGGTCGGGGTCGATGCGGGCGGCGCCGGCAATCGCGGCGGCCCTCACCTGCGGGCGCGCATCGGCCAGCCGGTCGATCATCGCGTCGAAACCACTCGGGTCTTCAGTGGCGGCGAGTGCCGTCATCACTTCCAACATCAGCGTCGTCGGAACTTTCGGCGTGGCGATCAGCCGCAACAGCGACGCGGCTGCCGATGCCGATCCGCGCCGGCCGAGCGCACGAATCGCCGCCGTTCGCACACGCACGTCCACCGCAGGATCACGCGCGAGTTTCTGTGCGAGCGCCAGTCCGTCCGGCGTTGCACTCACGCCGCGCAGCGCGAACACCGGCGTATACACTCCGGCGCTGTGGGCCAGCACTTCGAGCGCGGGCGCGGCGCGCGGGTCACCCACCCGCTGCAGCGCATACGCCACCGGCCACCAGGCCGTCGCCGGACGGCCGTCGGCCGTCAACACGACGCGCGCCAGCGCGTCGAAGTCGCGCAAGCGCGCCAGCGCGAAGATCGCCAGACGGCAGGCTTCCAGTTCGGGCGTGTTGGTATACGCCTCGTCATCGGGTGCGAGTGCGGCCATCTGCGGAATACACGGGGCAAACGTGTCGGCGATCGCAGACGCCGCGGGTGCGCGAAACGCGCTCGCCGCCGGGTCGGTCAATTGCGCGCCGATGAGACCCAGACCCTCGGCCGCGCGACCACGGACTGTTGGGTCGGCGTCAGCCAGCAGTTGTCGCAACGGCTCCCACGCGTCAACGCGACCGATGAGACCCAGCGCAAACGCCGCGTGCCCGCGCACGGCCGGCTCGGCGTCCAGCAACGCAGCCGCCAGCGCCGGTCCACCTTCGGGGATTCCGACCCGGCCGATCGCAAGCGCCGCACGCCCGCGCACCACGGGATCGAGATCGAACAACAGCGACACGAGATCGGCCTGCCGCGCCGGCCGCGGCACGATCGGCGTCACCACCGCTTCGGCCGTCACACCCGGGTCACGAAGCACACGCTGCGCCTCAAGCCGAAGGAGCCACGACACCCGTTGATCAAGGGGCACCGGCGGCACCACTCGCTCGGCTGGGGCCACGACAGGCGCTGTGGCACACGACGCGGCGAACCACGACAACAGCAGCAGGTTGGCGATCTTCACAGCTCTATCGTAGCCGGTCGCCGTGAACCCGGCTGGTATACTCCCGCACACCGTGGAGTTTCGCTACCTCGCGATTGAAGGACCGGTGGGGCTGGGCAAGACGAGCCTTGCCGACCGGTTGGGCGCGAGGCTCGATGCCACCGTCGTGCTCGACGATACCGAGAACCCGTTCCTGGCAGACTTCTATGCCCGCCGGACCGGGGCCGCATTCCAGACCCAGCTCTTCTATTCACTGGCTCGCCACCGCCAGCAAGTGGATCTGCGGCAGGGCGATCTCTTCAGCCAGGTGACCATCTCCGACTACATGTTCGACCGGGATCGCATCTACGCCCACCTGAACCTCGACGACAACGAACTCTTTATCTATCAACGCCTCTACGAGCTCCTGGCGCGGGACCTGCCGCAGCCCGACCTCGTCGTTTTTCTGCAGAGCCCGACCGACGTGCTGCGCCGGCGCGTGCGCGGGCGTGCGCGCCATGCCGAAGACGACCCGGCGCCCCCGTCTGAACGGTACCTGTCTGATCTGAACGAGGCTTACAACCACTTCTTCTTCCACTACACGGCCACTCCCCTGCTCGTGGTGGAAACATCGCAATTTGACCTCTCGTGGGGTGATGACGCGATTGACGACCTGTTGCGCCAGATCAAATCGATGACCGGCGGCACCCGGTACTACGTGCCCCGCGGCTGACGCCCGGCGGCTGATGCTAGAGTGATCCTATGGCGTGGTTCAAGAAAACCCGGAAACCCATCGAGCCGCAGGGCGACAAGTCCAGCCGCGTGCCCGAAGGGCTGTGGGTCAAGTGTCCGTCCTGCAGTCAGGTGATCTACAACAAGGAACTGCTCGCCAACCAGCAGGTGTGCCCCAAGTGCGCGCACCATTTCCGGATGAACGCCGCCGACCGCCTCGCGCTGCTGTTTGACGATGCGCGATGGACGGAGTACGACTCGGACCTGAAATCGACCGACCCCCTCACATTCACCGATACCAAGCCCTACCGCGATCGCCTGGCCGCCAGCATCCGCGCGACCGGCCGCAAGGACGCGGTGGTGACGGCCAGCGGCACCATTGACGGCCTGCCCACGATGGTGGCCGCCATGGAATACAGCTTCATCGGCGGCAGCATGGGCGTGGTGGTGGGCGAGAAGATCACGCGCGCCATCGAACGCGCCATCACCCGCCGCATTCCGGTCATCGTCGTCTGCTGTTCGGGCGGCGCGCGCATGATGGAAGGCACGCTGTCGCTGATGCAGATGGCGAAGATCAGCGCGGCGCTGGGCCGGCTCGACCGCGCGGGCCTGCCCTTCATCTCAGTCATGACCGACCCCACGACGGGTGGAGTGACGGCCAGCTTCGCCATGCTCGGTGACCTCAACATCGCGGAGCCGAAGGCGCTGATCGGTTTTGCCGGCCCGCGCGTGATCGAACAGACCATTCGCCAGAAACTGCCGGAAGGGTTCCAGCGCAGCGAGTTCCTGCTCGAGAAAGGCATGATTGACGTCATCGTCGATCGGCGCGACTTGAAGGCGGCACTCGGGAATGCGCTACGCATCATGTCGGGCATGGCACCGGGCGCCGAGCCCGTGCCGGCGCAACTCGACGCCTGATTTGGCTGACACCGTCCGCCACTGGTTGTTGGGCCTCGAGGCCGCTGGCACCATCACGTTGGGGCTGGCGCCGATTCGATCCCTCCTTGCCAGCCTGGGTCATCCCGAACAGTCGTTCACGGCCATCACCATCGCCGGCACCAACGGCAAGGGCTCCGTGTCTGCCATGGTCGAACGCGGACTTCGAGCCGCGGGATGCCGGACCGGGCGCTACACGTCGCCGCATCTCGTGGAGGTGACCGAGCGAGTGGTCGTGGACGGGCAACCCGTCTCCGACGAGGCGTTCGACCATGCGGCCACAATCGTGCGCGCGGCCGCGTCTTCACAGGCCACTCCGCCAACCTTCTTCGAGGCCACCACCGCCATCGCCCTGGTGGCGTTTCGTGCGGCCGGCGTTGATGTGGCGGTGCTCGAGGTGGGTCTGGGCGGCCGGCTTGATGCGACCAACGCGGTGGACGCGCCGCTGGTGGCCATCACCAACATCGGCCTCGATCATCAGGACTACCTGGGGCACACCATCGAGGCCATTGCCGTGGAAAAGGCGGGGGTGATCAAACCCGGCGCGTCGGCCATCGTGGGCAGGACGCGCCAGGCGGCGGTTGACGTGCTGTCGCGCGTTGCCGAGCGGGTTCGAGCCTCCGTGACGTTGGCGCCGGAGGGGGTCGTCGCGCACGCGGTCATCGGGAGGCACGAGACCACGCTGAACCTGACAACGCCGGTACGCGCGTATGGACCGCTGCGCATGTCACTGCTGGGCCGGCATCAGGTGGACAACGCCGTGACGGCGGTCCGCACTCTTGAAGCGGCGCAGGTGCGTGGCATCGCCCCGGTCGGCCTGGACGCGGTGCGCACGGCGCTGTCGGATGCGCGCTGGCCTGGACGGCTGGACTGGCGCACGTGGCGCGGCCACGACGTGCTGGTGGATGGCGCGCACAATGCGGATGGCGCGCGCGCCCTGGCCGCGTTCCTGCGCGAAACCGTCCGAACGCCCGTCCCCATCGTCATTGGCATCATGCGGGACAAAGCGATCGCGGAGGTCATCGGCGCACTGGCGGCGTCGGCGTCGGTGTTTGTGTGCACGACCTGCGCGGCCCCGCGCGCAGCGACGCCCCAGCAACTCGCCGACGAAGCGGCACGCGTGGCGCCGGGTGTGCCGCGCGTGGTCGCCCCAACGCCGCTGGATGCGCTTGTGGAAGGCGCCCGGCACGGCGAGCCGATCGTGGTGGCGGGATCACTGTTTCTGGCAGGAGAAGTACTGCCGATGCTCGCGTGATATTCTGGCCCACCGCATGTTTCGATCCCTCATTGTTTCGTGTCTGTTGGGTGCGGCGCTGGCATGGCCGACGCCCGCGGCCGCGCAAATCACGATCGGTGGCTGCCAACTGGTGTTCACTGATGCTGGCGACTCCGCAGACAAGACCCGCCGGGAACTGCGCGGCCGACCCGGAAATCCAGTGGAGATCCGCTGCGGCGACATGCTGCTGATTGCCGACGAGGTTGACCATCTCGTTACCGAGGACCGGCTGCTCGCGCGTGGAAGCGTCGTGTTCCAGCAGGAGGGGACGCGGATTGCCGCAGACCGCGGTGAAATGCAGCTCAAGACGCGCACCGGCTTCTTTGAGAACGCCAACGGCACGCTGCAGCTGACCGACCGCAAAATCGACAAGACACTGTTCGGAACGCAGGAACCTGAGGCGATCTTTTCGGCCAACCGCATTGAAAAGACCGGTCCGCGCACCTACAAACTCACCGGCGCCGTTTTCTCTGCGTGTGTGCAGCCCAACCGCCGCTGGGAACTGACCGCGAGCCACCTGACCTTCACCGTGGACAAGTACGCGATCCTGCGCGGCGCCGTGTTGAAGGTCAAGGAAGTGCCGATCCTGTACCTGCCGATTTTTTATTACCCGATCCAGGAAGACAATCGCGCCACGGGGTTCCTGATGCCGTCGTACGGCTCGTCGTCGTTCCGGGGCTTCACGTTGAGCAACGCGTTTTTCTGGGCAATCAACCGCAGCCACGACGCCACGATTTACCACGACTGGTTTGCCAGCAGCGGACAGCAGTTCGGCGCCGACTATCGGTACGTGGCCGGCGCCACCTCACGCGGCGACGCGAGCGTATCGACGATTCGCGAAAAGGAACAGATCGGCGTCAACGGCACGGTGACGGCGGCGGCGCGGCAGTCGTTTGCGGTGCGCGGCAATATCTCGCAGACCCTGCCGGGCCGCGTCCGGTTCCAGGCACGCGCCGACTACTTCACCGACGTGACCGCGCAGCAGTTGTACCAGGTGGACCTGGCGGCGTTCTCACGGCGGTCGCGGTACTTCGGCGCCGACGCCAGCGGCAACTGGGGCCGCCTCCGCTTCTACGCCCAGGCGGAACGCAGCGACGTGTTTTACGGCTCGGCGGCGGCCAGCAACCGCTACAAGCCACGCGCCAGCCTCAGCATCTCCGAGGCCCCCATCGCGGGGACGAAGATGACGCTCGGCGCCTCGCTCGACACCATCAACGCCGAACGATTCGACGACGTGGATCGGCCAGAGACACGGACGGCGGTGAAACGTCATGACGGGCAGGTGACGCTGCGCATCCCGCTGGCGATCGGGTCGGCGCTGTCCTTTCGCGGCACCGTCACGGTGCGCCGCACCGAGTGGAACACCTCGCGCAATCCGGTGACGGGCAAGTTCGTGGACACGCCGCTGAGACGCAATCTTCTCGAAATGCGTGGCCAGATGACCGGGCCGACCTTCACGCGAGTGTTCAACACACCAGGGAACGGGTTCTCAGACCGCTTCAAGCACGTCATTGAACCGTCGGTGACGGTCACTCGAACCTCGGCCTTCGACCAATTCAGCCAGGTGGTGCAGTTCGACCATGTCGACACCATCCTTGGCGGCGACACGAAGGTGACCTACGGCATCGTGAACCGTCTGCTGGCCCGGGTGCGCCAGGGGGAAGGATCGCGCACCGCGCGCGAGATCCTGAACGTCGAGGTCAGCCAGACCTACTACAGCAACTCGCTCGCGGCCTCGTACGACCAGAACTACCAGTCGAGTTTTGGCAACTTGTATTACTACCAGGCGCCGCCCAGCAAGCTGTCGCCCTTGCGCGGCACCTTCAACTTCACACCCACGGACGCGGTGGGCGGAAGATTCACGGTGGAGTACGACACCCAGTTTCGCGCGGTCCGCAATTACAGCGCATCGGTGAACACGTCCGGCTCCGCGTTTGACCTGAATGCCAACTGGACAAAACGGCAGGTCATTCCCGGGCTGCAGGGCTACAGCAACCCGCTGAACGCCGACCACTTCATCTCGGTCTCGACGCGGGCACGGAAGCCCGATGGCGGCGCGTCGTTCGGCTACAGCATGACCTACGATGTCCTGCGGGAACGCATGCTGCAGCAGCGCATCGGCGCCGTCTACAACGCGCAATGCTGCGGTGTGTCGGTGGACTACGCCGTGACGAACCTGAAACACCTGGGGCTGGCGAATGACCGGAAATTCAGCTTGTCGTTGACCCTGGCCGGTGTGGGTTCGTTCTCGAACCTGCTGGGCGCGTTCGGCAATAATGAGATTGAGCGATGATTCGAGTCCTTGTCACCGGCGGCGCCGGTTTTATCGGTTCCAACTTTGTGCGCTGGGCCCACAACGCCCACCCCGACTGGCACATCACGACCCTCGACAAACTGACCTATGCCGGCCGGATGGAGAATCTCGCGGCGGTCATTGACAGTCCGCGCCATCGGTTTGTGCACGGCGACATCGCCGACGCCGCCGTGGCCGCCCCCCTGGTCCGGGAGTCGGAACTGGTGGTGCACTTCGCTGCGGAAACGCATGTGGACCGCTCCATCCAGTCGGCCGCCGACTTCATTACGACCGATGTGATCGGCACGTTCGTGCTCCTCGAAGCGGCGCGACAGGCGCCGGCGCTGCGCCGGTTCATCCAGATTTCCACTGATGAGGTGTACGGCAGTGTGCCAGAAGGCGCCAGTACGGAAACCGACGAACTCCGGCCGCGCAACCCGTATTCGGCCAGCAAGGCCGGCGCCGACCGCCTGGCCTACAGCTATTGGGCCACGTACGACGTGCCCGTGATTGTCACCCGCGCGTCGAACAATTACGGCCGCAATCAGTTCCCCGAAAAAGTCATCCCCCTCTTCGTGACCAACGCCATCGACCACATCTCCCTGCCCCTGTACGGCGATGGCCTGAACGTGCGCGACTGGCTCCACGTAGACGACCATTGTCGCGCCATCGACCTGGTGATCGAGCGAGGCACCAACGGCGAGGTCTACAACATCGGCGGCGGCAATGAGGTCAGGAATGTCGATCTGACCAAACGCATCCTCGACTTGACGAGCCGGCCGGGTTCGCTGATTCGGCCTGTGGCCGATCGCCCGGGGCACGACCGCCGCTACGCGCTGGACACCACGAAACTCCGCCGCCTCGGTTGGACGCCGGCCGTCGAGTTCGAAGAAGGCCTGGCCGCCACAGTGGATTGGTACCGCCAGAACGAGTCGTGGTGGCGGCCGATCAAAGAGAAGGACCAGGCCTTCCGCGACTACTACAAGACCCAGTACGGCAACCGCGCAGGCGCGTAATTGGCGATGACGGGCCAGCCGACTCTGGTGACCGGTGCCGCGGGATTTGCGGGGCGGCACCTGCTGGCCCACCTCCGTGCCACCGCCCCCGAACGGACTCTGCTGGCGTGGGCGCGCAGCCAGGTGGACATCACGGACAGGGATGCGGTGAGGAGTGCCGTGGCCGAGGCACGGCCCGACCGCATCGTGCATCTGGCCGGCTCGCCGCACGTGGGCGACTCGTGGCGCAGTTCCCTGCTGCCGCTGCAGACCAACGTGCTGGGCACCCACTACCTCCTTGAAGCGGTGCGCCGGCATTGTCCCGATTGCCGGGTCGTCGTCGTCACATCGGCGATGATCTACCGCACCTCGGATGCGGCACTTGACGAAGATGCCCCCCTTGAACCGTCGAGCCCCTACGGTCTGTCAAAGCTGGCGCAGGATCAGCTCGCGCTGATCGCGGCCCGGAATGACGGGCTGAAGGTGGTGGTCGCGCGGCCGTTTAATCACATCGGGCCGTACCAGAATTCCAGCTTCGCGCTCTCGAGCTTTGCCCGTCAGATCGCGCTTATCGAAGCCGGCTTGGTACCGCCGGAGATTCATGTGGGTAATCTCGACGCCGAGCGCGACTTCACCGATGTGCGCGACGTGGCGGATGCCTATGCGCGGCTGCTTGACGCCGGCCAGCCCGGACGCGTCTACAACATCTGCTCCGATACGCCCTATCGCATTGCCGATCTGCTCAGCCGGCTGATTGCCCTGGCCCACGTGCCGGTCACGCTGGCGACCGATCCCGCGCGGCTGCGGCCGAGTGACCAGCCGCGCATGGTGGGCAACAGCACACGGATTCGTACCGAACTGGGCTGGTGGCCGAAATGGTCGATCGACAACACGCTGACCGATCTCCTCGGGTGGTGGCGCGCCGAAGTGGCTGCCGGCCGCGCCACGGCCTGACACAGCCGCCGCATGGAAGTCAGCCGCCAGCTCATACATATCGGCGTCGGAGCGTTCGCGCTGCTGCTGCGCGACCTCACATGGCCCCAGGCCGTGGCACTGGCCGCGATGGCCATCGTGTTCAACGCCTTCGTGCTCCCCAGCCTGGCACCCGGCGTCTTTCGCAACACCGATCGCGGCCGCCGCTGGACATCGGGCATCGTTTTATACCCAATGGCCGTGCTGGCATTGTTGCTGGTGTTTCCGTCGCGCCTCGATCTGGTCGCCACCACCTGGGCGATCCTGGCGGCGGGCGATGGCATGGCGACACTTGTCGGCGCGCATGTACGCACCAGCGCACTCCCGTGGAATCACGAGAAGTCGGTGGGCGGACTGGTGGCGTTCATGCTCTTCGGCAGCGCGGCCGCTGCCGGCATGACCTGGTGGTCTGCGTCGTCGTCTCCGGACGCCTGGCAGTTCGTGGCGCCAGTCGCGGCGGCCGTCCTTGCCGGTTTCGCGGAGACTGCGCCCATCACCCTCGATGACAACATCACGGTGCCGGCCATGGCGGCTGCGGTTCTCTGGAGCATGAGTGACATGACGCCCGAGGTACTGCGCGCGCACCTGGCCGCGCAGGGGCCTGCAACCGTGGCCCTGGTGGGGTTGAACGCGACCGTGGCCGCCGCGGGCTGGGCCGCGCGCATGGTCACAGGGGCGGGCGCCGTCACTGGCGCCTGCATCGGCGCAGTCATGATCCTGGGCAGTGGCGTCGCGGGGTGGACGATGCTGATGGCGACGTTCCTCTCCGCGTCGCTCGCCACACGCGTGGGTCATGGCCGCAAAACGCGCGCGGGCATCGCCGAAGATCGCGGCGGCCGCCGCGGTCCAGGCAACGCGATCGCCAATACCGGCGTGGCGGCATGGGCTGCCCTGATCGCCGCCGGGTCGGCACACCCCGCACTCGCGCATCTGGCGCTGGTCGCCGCCCTGGCGACGGCCGGCAGTGACACCGTGGCGAGTGAGGTGGGCAAAGCCTGGGGGCGCACCACGTGGCTGCTGACTTCACTGACACGCGTGGCGCCTGGCACCACCGGCGCCATTTCCCTTGAAGGCACTGTCGCCGGCATCGTGTCGTCGGCGCTGCTGGCGGGGATGGGCGCCTGGGTTGGCCTGATCTCCACCAACGCGGTGCCGCTTGTGATCGTGGCAGCCAACGCCGCGTCGATCGTGGAAGGCGTGATCGGCGCCACGATGGAGGCTCGGGGTATGCTGACTAACGATGCTGTCAACTTCGTGAACTCCGCGATGGGCGCGGGCGTGGCGATGCTGATCTGGTCACTTTTCTAACCTGCGATGGCGGATTGGCGTACCTATTCGGATCTGGCTCGGCCCTTCACGCTGGTGGCACCCGCCCTGGGGTTTTTTTCTGGCGCGGTCACGGCGATTGGCGCCGCGCCCCAGGACGCGTGGAGCCTGGCACTCCTCGTGCCGGCGATCACCGGCGCCGTCATGGCCGCGGTGTTCAACGCCGGCAGTAACGCCCTGAACCAGATCTACGACCTGGAGATCGATCGCGTCAACAAGCCGCGGCGGCCGCTCACCTCCGGCCGGATGACGATACGGCAGGCGTGGTGGTTTACGGGAGTGGCCTACGCCCTGACGTTGCTGCTCGCCTGGCTTGTGGCGCCGGGTGGACGCCACGAATGTTTCTGGATTGTCGCGGTCGCCATCGTGGCCACGATCATCTATTCCGTGCCGCCGCTCCGCACCAAGCAGCGCGGCATGTGGGCCAACGTGACGATCGCCATTCCGCGCGGCGTCCTGCTCAAAGTGGCCGGCTGGTCTGCGGTCAAGTCGGCCGTGGGCCTGGAGCCGTGGTTCATCGGCAGCATCTTCGGGCTGTTCCTGCTCGGCGCATCCACGACCAAGGACTTTGCCGACATGGCCGGCGACGCGCGCGGCGGCTGCCGGACGTTGCCCATCATCCACGGCGCCAAAAAAGCCGCGTGGCTGATTTCACCGTCCTTCGTGCTGCCGTTCCTGATGATCAACCTCGGCACATGGTTGGGCATCCTGACCGGGCAGGTGGTGCTGTTGCACGCGCTCGGCGCAGGGATGGCCCTCTACGGCGCCTACGTCTGCCACCTGATGCTGCGCCGGCCCGAAGAACTCGCCACGGACGAGAACCACGTCTCGTGGGCGCATATGTATCGGATGATGTTCGCGCTCCAGATCGGCTTTGCGCTGGCGTATGTGCTCTAGCTATAGCTATGGCTAGGCGCCGAACTGCAGGCGCATGAGCGCGTCGACGCGCGCCTGCGTGGGCGGGTGGGTGGAGAACAACGAACTGAGCCCTTTGCCCGTCAGCGGCGACACGATGAACATGTGCGCCGTGGCCTGGTTGGCGTCCATGGGAATCTGCTTCGAGCCCGCTTCCAGGCGCTTGAGGGCCTGGGCGAGGCCGAGGGGCGATCCGGCAATCTGCGCGCCCGTGCGATCGGCCACAAACTCCCGCGACCGGGACACAGCCATCTGAATCAGGGAGGCGGCAATCGGCGCCAGGAGCATCGTGGCAATGAGCGCGATGGGGCTCGGCCCGTTGTCGCGGTCGCGGCCGCCGCCAAAGAACATCGCAAACTGCGCCAGCATGGTGATGGCGGCGCCGATGGTGGCTGCCACGCTGCTGATCAGGATGTCGCGGTTCTTCACGTGCGCAAGTTCGTGCGCCATTACACCTTCGAGTTCGCTGTCAGACAGGAGCCGCATGATGCCTTCGGTGGCCGCGACGGCCGCGTGCTGCGGATTCCGGCCTGTGGCAAACGCATTCGGAGACATGTCGGGGATGACGTAGACCTTGGGCATGGGCAGTTCCGCGCGCCGGGCCAGACGGGCGGTCATGTCGTACAACCGGTGCCCGGCCGACACTTCCTGCGCGCGATACATCTTCAGCACGATCTTGTCGGAAAACCAGTAGCTGCCTATGTTCATGACCACCGCGATGCCAAACGCGATCACCAGGCCGGACTGTCCGCCCAGCACCGTGCCAACGGTCAGGAACAAGCCACTCAATGCGCCCAGCAACACGACCGTCTTCAAACCACTCATGTGTGCCACTCTCCCAATTGGTGTAGAGCTTCAATTATGCCACGAGGGCCAAACCGACCCGGATGGCGTCTTGTTATACTGACGACTGATGCGAGTGACACGTTTCATCGCCTGGCTGTTCGCGGCGGCTTGTGTCGTGGCGGGCGGGGTGCGCACGGGCGCGCAGGTGCCGGTCCCATTCCCCGGCGCCGGACGCGGTGCGGCAGTCGTGCCGACGGCGCCCGATCTGTCTGCGGGGGTGCCGCTGTATCCAGCCGCGCAGTTTCTGGAGACGTTTGATGCCGGCAAGGGCCAGCAATACCACCTGTATGGCACCGACGCGCCGTTCGCAGAAATCGTGACCTATTACAAGACTACGCTCAAGAACAGCGGCCGCGTGCTCTTCCAGGGGCCGCTCATGCATCAGTTCGACCTGGGCCGCTTCCAGGAAGACACGATGGCGTATCCGCCGAGCGTGGTGGTGAAGGACTACACCTGGAACGGACAGACGGGCTACCTGCACGTCTCAGGCACGACCAGCACCCGCTACAAAACGATCATCCAGATCGTCAAGCCTGCCGAGCGCTGACCGGCAGATTTCATCTCATACGAGGCGTGAAGGACTGAAGGGGCTCCCCACCGATCACCCCTTCAGCGCGGGTCGCCGGCCGCCGAGGCCGGTCGCTGCTTCGATGACGCGAGCGACCACGAGCAATCCCGCCTCGTCGTACAACCGGCCCGCAAGGGTGAACCCGGTCGGCGTGCCGTTATCGCGGAAGCCCGTGGGCACCGCCACCGCCGGGTGGCCCGTGAGACTCGTGATGGGATTCAGGCTGGTGGGATCAAGCGTCACCGGGCCAGAAACCATGACGTCCACGCCTTGTGTGGCGCGCGCGTAGGCTTCCATCAGCCTCAGCCGCACGCGGTTCGCCTGCAGGTAATCCACCGCCGTGACCAGGTGATACGCACGCAGGTCGTTGCGCACGCGCTGTGCGCGGAGCCCGGCATCAGCGCCGGTGGTCACCACGGTCTCGAAACCCGCGGCGCGCTCCGTGTACTCGATGAAGTACGTGAGGTCGCTCGTGGGCACCTTGACGCTGCGAATCTCGAGCCCGCCCGCGCGAAGGGCATCAAGGGCTCTGGCATTGTTCGCGCGCACCGCCGGGTCCTTCTCGAGGTCAAGCATGCCGTCGACGACACCCACGACCTTGCCTGTGGCGGATTCGCGACTGTCCCAGGCAAACGGAATGCCGTCGGGCACGGACAGGTCGTAGCCGTCAGGGCCGGCGATCGCATGAAGCACGATCGCGCAGTCCTCGACCGTGCGGCAGATGGGTCCGATTTTGTCGAGCGTCCATCCGGCGGCCATCACGCCTCGCCGGCTCACGCGGCCGAAGGTGGGACGCAGGCCCACCACGCCGCAGCGCACCGCGGGCGACAGGATCGACCCTCCGGTGTCGGTGCCAATCGTAAAACCCACCAGCCCTGCTGCGGCCGCCGCACCTGATCCCGCCGAGGATCCGCTGGAGCCCTGCGCAAGATCCCACGGATTGTTGGTCCGGCCGCCAAACCACTGATCGCCAAACGCGAACTCACCCGTGGTCAGCTTGGCCACGAGCACCGCGCCGGCGCGGGTCAACCGCTGCACGACCTCCGCGTCTTCATCGATCACCCGCCGCTCAAACGGCGCGGCGCCCCAGGTGGTGGGCGCGCCTTTGGCCGCCACGATGTCTTTCACACCCCAGGGAATGCCATGCAGGAGCCCGCGGTACTTGCCCTGTGCCAGTTCCCGATCGAGTTCGCGCGCCTGAACCAAGGCGCGATCAGCGGTCAGATTCACAACGCAGTTCAGCGATGGGTTGTACCGTTCCAGCCGACCCAGATACAGTTCAGTCAATTCGACCGACGACACCACGCGCCTCCGCACCAGATCCGCCAGTTGCGCGATCGAACGAAACGCGAGGTCGTCCAGGCTCGACGGCCGTGTCTGCCGGCCCGGCGCGGCCGGGCGATGCACCCGTGGTGGCACGACGACCGGAAACCCCGGCACTCGAGGATTAAACAGGATGGGCGATGGGACGTCGTTGTCGGGCGGCGCCTGATGGAGTTCTTCGGCGCGCATCAGAATCCGATTCAGCGACGCGACCATGCCCTGCTGTTCGGTCTCGCTGTACTTCAGGCCTGCCAGTTGTACGGCCTCTCGCACCATGGCTGCAGTCACGCGAGACTGCGGCGCCTGAGCCGCCTGCGCGAAGAGCGCCCGCGCAAACGGCTCGGACCCTATGCCGAGCGCGGTCAGCGCTGCGAAGAACTGTCTCCGTCCTGGAACGTGAGTCACCCGTCGCCTGTCCCTTCAGCCCTTCATGCCTCGTGTGGAATCCGCTTTGGCCACCTGGCGCAGATACTCCTCGGCCTTGCCCGCCAGACCCAGCGTCCGCGCTTCCTCCACATCCACCGCTTGCGCGTCAGCGAAGTCTCGAATCTGCTGCGTGATTTCCATGCTGCAGAACTTCGGTCCACACATCGAACAGAAGTGCGCCACCTTCGCGCCGTCGGACGGCAGGGTCTCGTCGTGAAACGCGCGCGCGGTCACTGGATCGAGTGCGAGGTTGAATTGATCCTCCCACCGAAACTCAAACCGCGCCTTTGACAACGCGTCGTCCCACACCTGCGCACCCGGGTGGCCTTTCGCCAGGTCCGCGGCGTGGGCGGCAATCTTGTAGGTAATGACGCCGGCCTTCACATCATCGCGATTGGGCAGACCCAGGTGTTCCTTGGGCGTCACGTAGCAGAGCATCGCCGTACCGTACCAGCCGATCATCGCGGCGCCGATCGCCGACGTGATGTGGTCGTAGCCGGGCGCGATATCGGTGGTCAGCGGGCCCAGCGTGTAGAAGGGCGCTTCGTCGCACCACTCCAGCTGCTTCTCCATGTTGTCGCGAATGAGGTGCATCGGCACGTGGCCCGGGCCTTCGTTCATCACCTGGACGTCGTACTCCCAGGCGATCTTCGTCAGTTCCCCCTGCGTCTTGAGTTCCGCAAATTGTGCCTCGTCATTGGCGTCGGCAATCGAGCCCGGGCGAAGGCCGTCACCCAGGGAAAATGAGACGTCGTAGGCCTGCATGATTTCGCAAATCTCACGGAAGTGCGTGTACAGGAAACTTTCCTGGTGGTGCGCCAGGCACCACTTCGCGATGATCGATCCGCCGCGCGAGACGATGCCGGTCAGTCGGCGCGCGGTCATGGGGATGTAGCGCAGCAACACGCCCGCGTGAACGGTGAAATAGTCCACGCCCTGTTCGGCCTGCTCGATCAGGGTGTCGCGATACACCTCCCAGGTGAGATCTTCGGGACGACCGCCGACCTTCTCGAGCGCCTGGTACAGGGGCACGGTGCCAATCGGCACGGGCGAGTTGCGCAGGATCCATTCGCGCGTCTCGTGGATGTTCTTGCCCGTGGACAAATCCATGACCGTGTCCGCGCCCCACAGGGTGGACCACCGCAGCTTGTCCACTTCTTCAACGATCGACGATGAGACGGCGGAGTTGCCGATGTTGGCGTTGATCTTCACCAGGAAGTTACGTCCGATGATCATCGGCTCCAGTTCCGGGTGGTTGATGTTGGCAGGGATGATGGCGCGTCCGCGCGCCACCTCGGCGCGCACAAACTCGGCCGGCAGGCCTTCGCGCAGGGCGATGAACTCCATTTCCGGCGTGACTGCACCGCGCCGGGCATAGTGAAGTTGCGACACGCCCTTGCCGTCGCGAGCCTTCAGAATCCGTCCGCGGCCGGTCTCGGCCACGTCGCCCCTCGACAGGATCCAGTCGCGCCGCAGCGCAGGCAGCCCGACATGCGCGTCGAAGCCTCTCGGCCCGCTCGAGTCGTACACGCGCAGCGGCGGTTCTCCGGCGGCCAGGCCAATCTCGCGCATGGGCACCCGAACGCCTCCGGGGCCCGGCACATACACCTTGCTCGACCCAGGAAATGCGCGGTCGAAATCTTCCTCGGTCAGGGGCTCGTACGCGGTTCGACTCATGTTCGGACTATACCCCGGCTCGGGCGCCGCGTCCCGGGCTTAAGCCCGGGCCCGGCGCTGGGGCGGTATTGATCCCCTTCATGCCTCGTGTGATACCGGTTCTTTCAGCACCCTGCTAGAGCTTTCGGACGACAAAACACTTCAGGTACGCCGTCTCGGGCACACCCAGCAGCACCGGGTGATCGCGTGCCTGCAGGCGTTTTTCGACAAGCGCCACCGACGCGTGGGCATCGATCGCCGCATGCAGCAACATGTCCTGAAACAGCGCCTCGTCCACATGGTAGGAGCAGCTGCAGGTCATGAGGATCCCGCCGGGTTTGAGCAGCTTGAGCGCCCGCAAATTGATCTCTTTGTACCCACCCAGCGCCTTCGCCAGCGTCGCCTTGTTCTTGGCGAACGCCGGCGGGTCCAGCACGATCGTGTCGAAGCGCTCCTTGGCGATTTCCAATTCGCGGAGCTCGTCGAATACATTCGCGAGCCGCGCCTCGATGTTGGTCAGGCCGTTCCGGCGCGCATTGTCGGCCACCGCCGCCACGGCCAGCTCCGACCCGTCGATTGAAAGTACTGACTCGCACCGGCGCGCCATCTGCAGCGCGAATCCGCCGTTGTAGGAAAAGGCGTCGAGCGCCCGGCCGCGGGCATACTGGCCGGCCGCCAGGTGGTTTTCGCGTTGGTCGAGGAACAGTCCGGTCTTTTGTCCGTGCCGCACATCCACCCGATGCGTGATGTCGCCTTCGCGGATGTCGATCAGTTCCGGCACCTCGCCGGCTACGACGTCCACACCTTCCGGCAAATCTTCAAGACGCCTGATCTTGGCGTCATTGCGGGCCAGGATGCCCTTGGGCTTCAGGGCCTCGCTCAGCAGTTCCACGATCAGGTCCAGCCGCCGGTCGATGGCCTGGCAAAGCGTCTGGACCACCAGGTAGTCGCCATACCGATCAACGATGAGGGCGGGAAGGCCATCGGCTTCCGCGCTGACCAGCCGGTAGGCGTTCCCGTCGGGCGCGAGCGCGTCGCGATACGCCAGCGCCGCCCGTAACCGGTCCCCAAACAGCACGCGCTCATCGCGCGGCCCTTCCCCGAGCATCCGCAGCGTAATTTGGGACGTGCTGCTGAAAAACGCGAGGCCCAGGGGCCGGCCGCGTTCGGTACGGACTTCCACGAGATCACCGGGCTCGGCCTCAGCCGTCATCACGTCCGAGCGATAGATCCAGGGATGCCCTGCACGCCAACGGTCCACGCCCCGGACGGAGATCACTGCAATGGGAAGCACACTGAATTGTAGACCCTTCCGACTATACTCATGGCGATGCGCATCGCGATTGGCGCCGATCATGCGGGAGTCACGCTCAAGGACGAACTCGTGCTCCTGCTTGAGGCTCGAGGCCTGGCGTACACCGACTTCGGCACACATGGTCCCGAATCAGTGGACTATCCGGACATTGCCGCCGACGTGTCGCGTGCCGTCGCGTCGGGCGCGTACGACCGTGGCGTGCTCGTGTGCGGCTCGGGCATCGGCATGGCGATCGCCGCCAACAAGATTCCGGGCATCCGCGCCGCGTCGGTCACCGAGCGTGAAGCGGCCCGGCTCAGCCGCAGTCACAATGACGCCAACGTGCTCACACTCGGCGCCAGGCTCACGCCGTTGGCGCTGGCCCAGCAGATCGTGACAACCTTTCTTGAAACTCCGTTCGAGGGCGGCCGGCACGAGCGGCGCGTCCACAAACTGACCCAACTTGATGGCGCTGCGCCAAAAAGAAATCATCTGGATTGACCGTGACACACCTGAACGCGACCGACCCCGATATCGCCGCTGCCATTCACCAGGAGCTGGAGCGCCAGCGAGAAGGCCTGGAACTCATCGCCTCGGAAAACTTTGTCAGCCCGGCCGTCCTCGAGGCGGTCGGTTCTGTCATGACCAACAAGTACGCCGAAGGCTACCCCGCCAAGCGGTACTACGGCGGATGTGAGTTCGTCGACGTTGCCGAAAACCTCGCCATCGACAGGGCCAAGACCCTCTTCGGCGCCGAGCATGCCAACGTGCAGCCGCACTCCGGCGCGCAAGCCAACACGGCTGTCTACCTCGCGATGCTGAAGCCGGGCGACACCATCCTCGGGATGAACCTGGCCCACGGTGGCCACCTGACCCACGGCCATCCGCTGAATTTTTCGGGCAAGTACTTCACGATCATTCCCTACGGCGTGCGGCAGGACGACGAGCGGCTCGACTACGACGAGTTGGAGCGGCTCGCGCGCGAACACCGGCCGAAGATGGTGGTGGTTGGCGCAAGCGCGTACGCCCGCACCTTCGACTACGCGCGGATCCGCCGTGTCGCCACCGAAGTCGGCGCACTCGTCATGACCGACATGGCGCACATCGCCGGCCTTGTGGCCGCGGGCCTGCATCCCAGTCCGGTGCCGTATTCCGACTTCGTCACCACCACCACGCACAAGACCCTGCGTGGGCCGCGCGGCGGACTCATCCTGTGCCGGGCGGAATTCGCGAAAGACATCGACCGTGCCGTGTTCCCCGGCGTTCAGGGCGGGCCGTTGATGCACGTGATTGCCGGCAAGGCCGTGTGCTTCAAGGAAGCGCAGACCGACGCGTTTCGCCTCTACCAGCGGCAGGTGATCGCCAACGCCGCGCGGCTTGCCGACGGACTCGCGTCCGCCGGCTTCCGCATTGTCAGTGGCGGCACCGACAACCACCTGGTGCTGGTGGATGTGTTCTCCAGGGGCCTGACCGGCAAGGTGGCCGAAGCCGCGCTGGGCCGGGCCGCCATTACCGTCAACAAAAACGCGATTCCTTTTGATCAGCAGCCTCCCATGACGGCCTCGGGCATTCGCCTGGGCACCCCAGCCGTCACCACACGCGGGTTGGGCGAAGCCGAGATGGACCTTGTCACCCAGTTCATCGCGCGGGTGCTCGCCTCGCCCGACGACGAATCGGTCTCGCGAGTCGTCCGATCGGAAGTCGAAGCCCTGTGCCGGAAGTTCCCGCTGTACCCCACGCTCGGTCACTGACGACGCGCGTCGCCGACGTCTTTGCCGACAACGGGCCGCTGGCCCGAAGCGATGACGCGTTCGAAGCACGCCCGGGGCAACGCGAACTGGCCGCGCGCGTGGCCGACACTTTCGAGAACGGCGGCGTCCTCATCGCCGAAGCCGGAACCGGTACGGGAAAAACCCTGGCGTACCTGGTGCCGGCCGTGCTCTCAGGCCGCCGCGTACTGGTGTCAACCGGCACTCGCAACTTGCAGGACCAGATCTTCTACAAGGACATTCCCGCGCTCGCGCGCGCCCTTGGCGTGGAACTTCGTGCGGCCTACATGAAAGGCCGCGCCAACTACCTCTGTCGCCACCGCTACGACCGCCTGCGGGAAGCGCGCGCCTCGCTGGGTGAGGAGGAACAGCGGTGGCTCGACACGCTGGCCGAGTGGTTGCCCGAGACCCAGACCGGCGACCGCGCGGAGCTGACGGATATGCCCGACAGCTTCCCGTTCTGGACGGAGCTGACGGCGACCAGTGACCAGTGCCTGGGCCGCGAATGTCCGCAATACGCCGACTGTTTCATCACCCGCATGCGCGAGCGCGCCGACGAGGCCAACGTCATCGTCGTGAATCATCACCTGCTGTGCGCGGACGCATCGGTCCGGCAGGGCGACTTCGGGGCGGTGATTCCGGCCTGCGATCTCGCGGTGATCGACGAAGCCCACCAGCTCGAAGATGTGGTGACGCAATATTTCGGACTGGTGTTCAGCACGCATCGGCTCGATGAATTCGTCCGCGACGCGACGCAGGCGGTGGCGTCCATCCCGGCCGAGCAGGGCAAAAGCGCCGTCGGGGTCCATCACGCCATTGGCGACGTGGAGCGTGCGGGACGCCGGCTGTTCGATCGCGCGCGCCTGGAGGCGACGCGTGAGCGTGGCGGCGACCGCACCACGCTGACGCCCGATTCTGCAGCCCGGATGGACCACGAAGGTACGGTGATGCGGGAAGAATTGCAGCGCCTGTGCGGGGCGATGGCCGCCTGCGAGCCGGTGCCGGAGGACCTGAAGGCCATCATGGCTCGCGCCGTCGCCATGCGCGAAGACGTGCGTGTGCTGCTGGCGGTGGACGACCCGGCGTTTGTCCATTTCCTCGAAGCACGGGGGCGAGGTCTGGCTCTGCGCGCTGCGCCAATTGACGTGGCGGCCCTGGTGCGCGAGAAGGTGATTGGCGACAGAAGCGCCACGGTGCTCACCTCGGCCACGCTCACCGTGGCCGGCTCGTTCGACTACGTGCAGGGCCGGCTCGGCCTCACGACGGCGCGCAACGTGCGCCTCCCTTCCGAGTTCGACTTCCGCACGCAGGCACTGCTCTACCTGCCGCCGGACATGCCAGACCCGCGGTCGCCCGAATTCAACCGCGCCGCTGCAGGAGTCGTAGCGGAACTGCTGGAGCGGTCGCGCGGCCGTGCGTTTGTGCTGTTCACGTCCTACGCCGCCATGCGCGATGTCTACGAGCAGGTGGCGCCCCATGTGCCATGGCCGCTGTTGTTGCAGGGCACGGCGCCGAGGCCCGCTCTCTTGCGCGACTTCAGGAACACGCCGAATGCCGTGCTGTTTGCCACGGCCAGTTTCTGGCAGGGCGTGGATGTGGCGGGCGAGGCGCTCAGTTGCGTGATCATCGATCGGCTGCCGTTTGCCTCACCCGGAGACCCGCTGGTGGCCGCCCGAATCGCCGCCATCGAGGCCGCCGGCGGGCACCCCTTCCACGACTACCAGGTCCCGCTTGCCACCCTCGCCCTGCTCCAGGGCATGGGCAGGCTCATCCGGAGCCAGTCGGATCGCGGCGTGCTCGCGGTACTCGACCCGCGTCTGAGCCGGATGGCCTATGGCCGCCGTTTCCTGGCCTCATTTCCGCCGGTGCCCGTCACCCGGGACCTCGACGCGGTCAGCCGGATGTTCCTGCCCTGACGGGCCGATCGAATCACGTATAAAATAGAAAGCGGAGGACGCCCATGGTTCGTCAGTCACTTCGTCGCGGTTGGATGGTGAGCGCCATCGCTCTTGTGTTGCTGGTTTCGGCCACGGCTGCCTATGGACAGGCGCAGGGGTCGCTGCGGGGACTGGTCACAGACGAGGCCGGCAAGGGCGTGCCCGAAGCCGAAATTGTCATGACCTACATCGGCGACGTCGACATCACCGTTTCCCTCAAGACCAACATCCGCGGCGAATTCACGCGCGCCGGCCTGCGCACCGGTGAATGGAAGATGACGGCGACCAAAGGTGAACTGACCGGCTCGCACACCGTTCGCGTGATGATCAACGAGTTGACCCGCATCGCGACGCTGATTATCAAGGTGCCGAAGAAGGGTGGAGCCACAGATACGGCCGACATGACGGCCAAGGAAGTCGAGGCCCGCAATAAGCTGATGGCCACGATGCAGGCCGAATTTGACGCCGGCGTGGCCGCCATTGCCACGTCGCCCGACGAGGCCATCGCCAAGCTCCTCGGCGTCGCGGGACAGATTCCCAATTGCGCCATCTGCCACGCGAAGATCGGCGACGCGCACACCAAGAAAGGCGACCAGGCCGCCGCAGAGGCCTCCTACAAGGAGGCGATCAAGCTGGATCCGAAACTGGCCGATCCGTACGCCGCCCTGGCCATCCTCTACAACCAGCAGAAGAAGTTCGACGAAGCGAGCACGATGAGCACCAAGGCGAACGAGTTGCTGGGTGCGTCGGCCACCGGCGGAGACCCGGCGGCCCTTTACAACCAGGGCATCATCCTGTGGAATGCGGGCAAGTTCCCCGAGGCCAAGGCGGAATTCGAGAAGGTCATCGCGCTCGACCCGAAGATGGCCGAAGCCCACTTCCGCCTGGGCATGGCGAACCTCAATCTGGGCCAGCTGCCCGACGCCGCCAAGGCCTTTGAGGAATACCTGAAGATCGCGCCGACCGGCGAAAACGCCGAGATGGCGAAGGCGATTCTGAAACAGATCAAGTAGCATGTCCGGCCCTGCGCTGGACGCCGACATCGCCCACAATCTGGCCACGGTGCGCCGCCGCCTTGAAGGCGCGGCGCACCGCGCGCATCGTCGCCCGGACAGCCTTCGGCTGATTGCCGTCTCGAAGACCTTCCCCGTCGAAGCGGTGTGTGCCGCCGCCAGGGCCGGGCAGCAGGACTTCGGAGAGAATCGCGTGCAGGAAGGCCTCGACAAAGTGGCCGCCACCGCGACCCTCGGTCTGACGTGGCACCTGATCGGCCACCTGCAGTCCAACAAGGCGAAAAAGGCCGCCGCGGTGTTTCACTGGATTCACTCGATCGACTCCCTCGACCTCCTGAAGAAGGTGGATGCGGGAGCCGAAGACGCCGGAACGCGTCCGCAGATCCTGCTGCAGGTTGATCTCGCGCAGGAAACGACCAAGTTTGGCGCAGACCGCAGCGGTGTGGAAGAACTCGCGCGAGCGGCACTCGCCTGTCAGGCTGTTGAACTGCGCGGACTCATGACCGTGCCACCGATCGCCGAGGACCCGGAGGAGGCGCGAACGTGGTTCCGGCAGTTGCGCGAGCTGCGTGACGCGCTCGTCGCGCGCGGACTGCCCGCCGCGTCACTGGCAGAACTATCCATGGGGATGAGCCACGACTGCGAGGTGGCGGTAGACGAGGGCGCCACGCTGGTGCGCGTGGGCACCGCCATCTTCGGGCGTCGCCCGCCACCCGTGCCGCACGCGTGAATGTTATGGCTGTCACTCTGTTGATCGAACATCTCGACCAGCTTTACACCGTGGCCGGTGACGGACCGCGCGCGGGCGCACGACAGGGCGACATTGCGCCGGTGGCTGATGGCGCTGTCGCCTGCGATGGCGCCGCCATCGTGGCGACCGGCACCACAGCGCAAGTGCGTGCTCAGATCACGCTCGAGCCAGGAGCCACTGTCGTGGATGGCCGCGGCCAGTCCCTGGTGCCCGGGTTTGTGGATCCGCACACGCACGTCGTGTTCGCCGGCGATCGCCGCGACGAGCTCCGGCGGAGGCTCGGCGGTGCGACGTACGCCGAGATCGCGGCGTCGGGCGGCGGCATCCTGTCCACGGTCCGAGCCACGCGCGCGGCCTCAGAAGATGAGCTGGCCGCTCAGACGGCCGTTCGCCTGGCCGAGATGCTGCGGCAGGGCACAACGACCGCAGAAGCCAAAAGCGGCTATGGCCTCGATACTGCCACCGAAGTCCGCATGCTCCGCGTGGTCGCACGATTAAACGCCACTCAACCCATTGAGCTCGTGCCCACCTTCATTGGCGCGCACGAGATTCCGCCGGAGTTCCGCGGGCGCCAGGGCGACTACGTGCGCCTCGTGATCGACGAAATGATTCCCGCGGCCGCCCCCCACGCGGAATGGTGCGACGTGTTCTGCGATCGCGGGTTCTTCACGCCCGAAGAATCCACGGCCATTCTCGAGGCCGGCGCACGCGCCGGCATGAAGCCGCGCATCCACGCCGACGAACTGGCCGCCAGCGGAGGCCCACAGGTGGCCGTTGCGGTCGGCGCGCGGTCGGCCGACCATCTGGTGCGGGTGGACGCGGACGGCATCGAGGCCCTGCGAGCCGGCGGTGTCATCGCCACACTGCTGCCCTGCGCGGCCTTCCATCTCAAACTGGGTCAGTTCGCTCCGGCGCGCGATCTCATTGCCGCCGGGGTTCCCGTGGCACTTGCGACCGACGTCAATCCCGGCGGCGGGTTCTCGCCGTCCATGCCGTTTGCGATTGCGCTGGCCTGTTTTGCCATGCACCTGACATTCGAGGAAGCACTGGTCGCGGCCACGATCAATGCGGCGGCAGCCCTCGATCGCCAGCATGTGGTGGGCAGTCTCGAACCGGGCAAACAATTCGACGCGGTGCTGGTGCACGGCCCCGCCGTCAATCTCCTGCGCGTGAATGCGGCGCCGATCGCCGGCGTCTACAAGAAGGGTGTCTTATGTTGATCGATCGCACCATCACCAGTCTGCTTGAAGCCATCAGCGCCGCCGACCCGACGCCGGGCGGAGGGTCGGCCGCCGCACTGGTCGGCGCCACCGGAACGGCGCTGCTCGTCATGGTCACCGGCATGCCCAAGTCGCGCACCAACGCGATCGCGGAACGCGAGGCACTTGATTCCGCGCATACAGAATTGCTCCGCCTGCGCGATGAGTTGGCGTCGCTGGTGGACCGCGATGCGTCGGCGTACGACCTCGTGGTGGCGGCCTTTCGCAAGCCCAAGGCGACCGACACCGAGAAGCTCGAACGCAAGGCGGCGATTCAGGACGCCACACGCGTCGCCACCGAAGTGCCGCTCGAGACGATTCGGGCGTGCGTGCGCGCGATGCAGGAAGGCCGCGCGGCGGCCTCGTACGGCAATCCCTCGGCCGCCAGCGACGTGAAAGTCGGTTACCGGTTGCTGCTGGCCGCTGCGGAAGGCGCGCTCGACAACGTCGACATCAACCTTGGCGGGCTGACGGACACGGCACTGCAGACAGCCATTCGCGAGGAGTCGGCGCAGTTGATGCGCGACGCCCGCACGCTCCTCACCACGGTCATTGCCGTGGGATGACTACTTGACGGAATCGAACAGGCGCTCAAATCGCGTACCTTGCAGCATGTGCGTGAGCGACCCGCCTTCTTCGAACGAGAAGTAGATGAACAGGGCCCGGCCCTTGACGTAGTGCGCGGGCAGGAATCCCCAGTACCGGCTGTCCTGCGAATTGTCGCGGTTGTCGCCCATCATGAAGTACTGCGAGGGCGGCACGGTCACCGGGCCGTAGAACTCACGTAGATCCTGCGTCACTCCCGCCGACTCCGACGGCGGCTCCGACAGGTGCGCGTAGCTCTCTGCCAGCGGCGTTCCGTTTATATACATCGTCTTGCGGCGCAGTTCCAGGCGGTCGCCAGGCAGGCCAATCACACGCTTGATGAAATCGCGCTCGGGTTCGTCCGGGTACTTGAACACCACGATGTCGCCGCGCCGGATCTCGCGACCGGGCACCACCAGACGCTCGAGGCCGGTGGCCGATGGTGCAAAGATCATCTTGTTGACGATGAGATGGTCGCCGATGAGCAGGTTCGGCTCCATGGAGCCCGTGGGGATTTTGAATGCCTGGAAGACCCAGGTCCGCACAAACAGCGCCAGGACGACCGCGATGATCAAGGACTCGGAGTACTCGCGCACCACGGACTTCTTCATGACTCGGTGCCGACTTTGAGCACGGCCAGAAACGCTTCCTGCGGAATCTCGACGCGGCCCACCCGCTTCATGCGCTTCTTGCCTTCCTTCTGCTTCTCGAGCAACTTGCGTTTGCGCGAAATGTCTCCGCCGTAACACTTGGCCAGCACGTTCTTGCGAAGCGCCCGCACGCTCTCACGCGCCACGATTCGGCTGCCAATCGCTGCCTGAATCGCAATGTCGAACATCTGCCTGGGAATCAGCTCCCGCATCTTCGCTGCCAGCAGGCGGCCACGGCCGTAGGCGGAGTCGGCGTGCAGGACGGTGGACAACGCGTCGACAGGTTCGCCATTCACCAGGATGTCGAGCCTGACAAGCGACGCTTCCTGATAGCCGATCACGTGATAGTCGAGCGACGCGTAGCCGCGCGACACGGTCTTGAGCCGATCATAAAAATCGAGCACCACTTCATTAAAGGGCAACTCGTAGGTGATGACGACGCGGTCCGACTTGAGGTACTCCATCCCCTTCTGGACGCCACGCTTTTCCTGGCACAACTCCAGGATGGCGCCCACATGCGCCGCCGGCGTCAGCATCGTCGCCTTGATGATCGGTTCTTCGAACTTCTGGATGCGGCCCGGGTCCGGCAGCTTTGAAGGACTGTCGATTTCCTGGACGACGCCGTCAGTGGTGGTCACGCGGTACAGCACGCCCGGCGCGGTGGTGACCAGGTCCATGTTGTATTCGCGCTCGAGGCGCTCCTGCACAATCTCCATGTGCAGCAACCCCAGGAAGCCGCACCGGAAACCAAAGCCCAGCGCCACCGACGTTTCGGGCTCGAAGAAGAACGCCGAGTCGTTCAGGCGCAGCTTCTCCATCGCCTCGCGCAGTTCAGAATATTGCGAACTCTCCACCGGGTAGAGTCCGGCGAACACCATCGGTTTCAGTTCCTTGAAACCGGGAAACGGCGTGGTCGCCGGAACGGCCGCGTCGGTGATGGTGTCGCCCACCTTGGCATCGGCCACGTTCTTGATGTTGGCCACCACGAAGCCCGCTTCGCCGACGCCGAGCGACAACACTGGGATGGGCTTGGGTGAAAAGGCGCCCAGTTCATCAATCTGCAGGTCGATACCCGCATTCATCAGGCGGATCTTCTGGCCGGGCTTCATCGTGCCGTCGATGACGCGCGTCAGGATGACCACGCCGCGGTAGGCGTCGTACCAGGAATCAAAAATCAGGGCCTTGAGCGGCGCATCGGGATTGCCCGCCGGTGGAGGAAGGCGATGGACGATGGCTTCCAGAATTTCGTGGACGCCCAGGCCCATCTTCGCGCTGGCCAGGATCGCGCCGTCGGCATCGAGGCCGATGATTTCCTCGATCTGGCGCTTGGCCTCTTCCGGCTGGGCGCCGGGCAGGTCGATCTTGTTGATGACCGGGATGATCTCGAGGTTGTTCTCGATCGCCAGATAGGCGTTGGCCAGCGTCTGCGCTTCCACGCCCTGCGAGGCGTCCACCAGCAGCAGCGCGCCTTCGCAGGCGGCCAGCGAACGGGTGACCTCGTAGGAAAAGTCCACATGCCCGGGCGTGTCGATCAGGTTCAGCACGTACGCCTGGCCGTTGTCGGCGGTGTAGTTCAGGCGGTCGGCGTGGGCCTTGATCGTGATGCCGCGCTCGCGCTCGAGGTCCATCGAGTCCAGCACCTGGGCTTCCATCTCGCGAGCCTGGAGCGCGCCGGTGGCCTCGAGAAAGCGGTCCGCAAGCGTGGACTTGCCGTGATCGATGTGCGCGATGATCGAAAAATTTCGAATGAAGCGTTGATCCATGTGGTGCGGTCGTCTCAGCGGACGTTAACGCTGATCCAGCGGCAACACCTGTTGCGGATACGCCGGCCCGATGTACTCGGTCCTCGGGCGAATGAGCCTGTTGTTCGCGTATTGTTCCAGCACGTGAGCGGTCCAGCCGCTGATGCGGCTGACGGCGAAAATCGGGGTGTACAGCGCGATGGGGATGCCCAGCGAGTAGAACATCGACGCCGAATAAAAATCCACGTTCGGATTCAGGCCCTTGTCACCCTTGACGACCTGCTCGATGCGCTCCGACATCGCGAACCACTGCGGCTGGCCGGCCTTCTCGCCAATCGACTTCGAGAAACGGCGCAGGTGTGTGGCACGGGGATCTTCCGTGTGGTACACGCGGTGCCCGAAGCCCGAGATCTTCTCCTTGCGGGCGAGTTTGGCGCGCACGTATTCGCCGGCGCGTTCCACCCCGGCATCCTGGCCGATGTCGAGCAGCATCTTCATGACCTCGGCGTTGGCGCCGCCGTGCAGCGGCCCCTTGAGCGCGCCAATCGCTCCGACGATGGCCGAATGCAGGTCGGTGAGCGTGGCCGCAGAGACGCGGGCCGCAAACGTAGAGGCGTTCAGTTCGTGGTCGGCATGCAGCACCAGCGACACGTCGAACGCCCGGGCGGCAAGCGCCGACGGGCGCGTGCCCGTGAGCATGTACAGGAAGTTGGCCGCGTGGCCAAGCGCCGGATCGGGGTCGATCGCGCCGCCACCAGCCGCCATCCGGCCCCACGTGGCCACGAGCGACCCCATCTGGCCGGTCAGGCGCACGGCCTTGCGGTAGTTGGCCTGGGGCGTGTGCACGGCGGCGTCCTGGTCGTAGTGACCCAGCATGGACGTGAGCGTGCGAAGCGCGTCCATGCCGTCTCCGGCCGGCAGTGACTTCATGGCGCGCAGAATCGGCTCCGGCAGCCGGCGCGCCGCGTCGAGTTGCGTCTGCAGGTCGCCCAGCTCAGCCCGGTTCGGCAGCCGGCGGTGCCAGAGGAGGAAGCAGGTCTCTTCGAACGAGACGCCGTGGTCCATGTCGGCAAGGTCGTGGATGTCGTAGCCGCAGTACGACAGCACGCCGCGATCACCATCGATATAACAAATGGCCGACTCGCCTGCGACCACATCTTCCAGGCCGGCCTTGGTCTTCACTTCACTGACGGTACTCATGATCCATCCCGACTGTTACCGAGGGGCCTCAGTCTGCAATCTTCGGCGCCTTCACCATCACACCATCACCGAGCTGCTGCACGATCGACGTGAGCCCCACATACAGGAAGCCGAACTGGAACAGCAGGAGGAACGGCAGGGTGCCGTAGATGCCGTGGGCCAGCGCATAGACCACCGTCGCCGAAAAGTAGAGGCCCAGCGCCAGCTCGATGATGGGCTGCACCGACATGGCCTGGTGGTATTTCTTGTTCTGCCAACCATCTTTGGACGTCGAGATGCCGTATTTCGCCGTCCGGGTGAATTCACCGGGCGCGCCAAATACCGCCTCGAAGACCGCCTTCGTGTTGTTGACCGCGAGCCCAATCCCGATGGCCATCACGATGGGCAGGTACTTCACGCGCGTCATCCAGTCGGCGTACAGCTCGCGTTGTGACACCAGATAGAAATTGAACACCGAAGCCGTGGCGACAAAGAACAGCGGCACGTCGATGAGCAGCATCTCGGTCCAGCCCATGTTGTACCGCACGACCATGGCCGGGAACATCAGCACCGACAACAGGCACATCAGCAGATAGTTGAAGTTCGCGGTGAGGTGGAAGAAGGCCTCGATCTTCACCTTGCGCGGCAGGTCGGAGGCCAGAATCGCGGGCAACACCTTGCGGCACGTCTGGATGCTCCCCTTCGCCCAGCGATGCTGCTGCGACTTGAACGCATTCATCTCCACCGGTACTTCAGCCGGCGTCACCAGGTGGGGCAGGAAGAGGAAACGCCAGCCGCGCAACTGCGCCCGGTAACTGAGGTCCAGATCTTCGGTGAGCGTGTCGTGCTGCCAGCCGCCGGCATCACCAATCGCCGTCCGGCGCCAGACGCCCGCCGTGCCGTTGAAGTTGAAGAAGCATCCCGCGCGATTGCGCCCGCCGTGTTCGAGCACGAAGTGGCCGTCGAGCAGGATGGCCTGGATCTTCGTGAGCAGGGAATAGTTCTGGTTGATGTGTCCCCAACGCGCCTGGACGAGCGCCACCTTGGGGTCCTGAAAATACCCGACGGTCTTCATCAGGAAGTCGGAGGTCGGCACGAAGTCGGCGTCGAAGATCGCCACGAACTCGCCGCGCGCCACCTTCAACGCTTCGTCGAGGGCACCGGCCTTGTACCCCACGCGGTTCGTCCGGTGCAGATACTTGATATCGAATCCAAGCGCCGCCTGCCGCTCCACGGCCGCCGCGGCAATCTCACGCGTCTCGTCGGTGGAATCGTCGAGCACCTGAATCTCGAGCCGGTCTTTCGGGTAGTCGATCTCGCAGACCGAGTCGATCAGCCGATCGGCCACGTACATCTCATTAAAAATCGGCAACTGGATGGTCACAACCGGCAGGTCCGTCATGGGCGGCGGAGGCCCTGGCACCCGGTCTTTGTTTTTCATGTACTCGTACACCAGGTAGTACCGGTGCCATCCATAAATGCCCAGGATGCTGAGCACAAAGAAGTACGCGACGAGAATGAGTGTTTCGTATGGCTGCATGGACTGGAACCTGGTCGCGGGATCTGACCCTTCATTTTACGGACGTGTCAGGCACTGAGTCAAACGAAACGGCGCGACACAACCGTCAGAATCCGCCGCCCCCTCGCCCCCCGGCCGGCGCCGCCGCCGGCACCACGTAGTCCCGGGGGGGCTCGGCGTCGAGCAGGTGCCGCACGAAGTAATCCCACCGCCGCCGCATCACATAGTTGCCGGCCGCGAACCCGTGCCCCGCGTTCGGGATCATCAGCATGTCGAATTCCTTGTTGGCCCTGATCAGGGCGTCGGCCACCAGGTAGGTGTTGTACGGCGGCACGTTGTTGTCCATCGTGCCGTGGATCAGGAACAGGCGGCCCTTGAGGCCGGCCGCATGCGTCTGGTTGGCCTCGATCGTGTAATTGTCGGTGCCGTCCGCGTTTTTGACGAGCGGGCCCTGGTACCGCTCGCCCCAATCGTCTTCGTACTGGCGCTGATCGTGATTGCCGGACTCGGCGATGCCGACCTTGAAAAAATCGTTATACGGCGCCTGCAGCAGCGCACCGGCCGTGATGAACCCGCCACCCGAGTGCCCCCACATCGCCGCCTTGTCGATGTCGATCCACGGATACCGCGCCGCCAGCTCCTTCATACCGGCCACCTGATCGGGCAGCGTGTTGTGGCGTCCCATCGCGCCATAGTAGGCATCGGTAAATGACTTCGATCGGTTCGGCGTGCCGGTGCCGTCGATGCTCACGACGACGAAGCCGAGCTCGGCGAGGGCTTGCCGATCACCGCGCGCGGCCGAGAAGGTCCGCGACCCCACGCTGCCCGACTGCGGTCCGGGATACGCCTGGTTGATGATGGGATACTTCTTCGTCGGATCGAAGTTCGTGGGACGGAACAGCACGCCGTAGATATCGTGCTTGCCATCCGCCGACCTCATCTTGATCGGCATCGGCGGCTTCCAGCCGGTGGCGAGGAGCTTTGAAATATCGGCCTTCTCGAGCGGCATGATGAGCGCGCCCGTGGCGCCGTCGCGCAGCGTGGTCTCCGGAGCCACGTCCGGCTGCGAGAAGGTGTCGATCACGTACTGGCCGTCGGGCGACATCTGCGTGGTGTGGGTGCCGTTGTCCGGTGTCAGCGACACGTGGTTCTTGCCGTCGAGACCGACCTTGTAGAGGTGCGTGTAGTACGGGTCCTGCCCCGGCTCCTTGCCCACCGCCTCGAACCACATCGTTCGTGTGGATTCATCGAGGCGCACGATATTCGTGATCGGGCCCACGCCGTTGGTGATGCGATTCTTCAGCTGGCCGGTGTTCAGATCGTAAAGGTACATCTGCGCGGTGTCTTCGCGCTGTGAGTACCAGAGCACTTCGCTCGACTTCCAGAGAATCCGCCACTGCACGCGGGTTTGCACATGCGTTTTTTCGCTCTCGGTGAAGAGGGTCCGCACTTCTCCGGTCGTGACGTCGGCGAGTTTGGCCGTGGAGTTCCTGTGAAATCGATCGGTGGAGACCAGGCCGAGCTTCGAACTGTCGGGGCTCCAGAGGTATTCGGACATGTCGAGGTCGTCCTCGTCCATGGCGCGATGGAAGTCCTGCGGCATCAGGAGGCGCGTGACCTTGCCCGAGTCCACATCGATGATGACGCGGGTGATCATGGCCACCACGAGATCCCCGACAAGCGGATACTTCCACGCGCGAAGCACCGGGTGGCCGCCGTTGACCGGCGTCTGCACCAGGTACATATCGCCGACGTTCCGTTCGTCCTGGTGCTGGGTCGCGATCTTCTTGCCGTCGGGCGACCACGACAGCGACGGCGCCGCGCTCGTGGTCCATCCGGCGTTGCTGGTGGCGTAGCCGAAGTCCTTCACACCGTCCGTCGTGAGCGGGCGATCCTGCCCCGTCTTGACATCACGCACCCAGAGATTCCAGTCGCAGATGAACACCGCCCTCGTGCCATCGGGCGACATCGAGGCCGGTGGCGGGCCCGTGAGGCCGGTCACGTTGGGGCCGCAGGTCTTGTTGGTGATCTGCAGGCCGCCGCGGCCACCACGACCGCCACCACCGCCACCACCGCGTCCAACTGCAGCCGGTGGCGTCTGGCCGCCGGCCGGGGGCGCCACCACCTCGCGCGTGCGCCTGACCGGATCGACCACCACGTTCTCCATGCCGGTCAGTGTCATCCGCTGGTACGAGAACCGGCCGTCCGGCAACCACGTCGGGTTCACGGTGCCTCCCACGACCAACCCGGCCAGGGCGGGTGCGAGCATCCCGGCGGCGCGGTCGTAGTCGGCGGGCGTTAACGCGCGCCGGTTCTGCGCCAGCGCCGCAGACGTGAAGACAACAAACAGGATGAGGACACGGGCGATCGAACGGGCCATGGGCGGGACTCCTGGGACATCTTCGTGCGCGCCCAGTTTCTCATAAAGGGCCACGGCCGGCGCGCCACTCGCGAGCCCGTGTCAACGCTCGCCCGCCCGGTGTCACCGGCGTGCCCGCCCTATCGCAGGAACTGAATCGACGCGACGACCTTCCGGAAGGTGGTGTCATACGACGAGAAACGGTCCTGCGGCGCGATGCCGAGCGCGTAGAACAACGTCCCGTCCTCGAGCAACAGGGAAAAGACCGCGATGCGTTCGTCGTGGTTTGTTCCTGCCGACCGATTGGACAGGGTCGTGCGCAGCCACTGGCGGCCGCCCAGCGACGCACGCGTGTACCCGGCGTCGCGCCGCAGACTCGGGTTGCTCGACGCGAGCGAGGCAATGAACGCCTCGGTCGCCTCGGCGATGTCACGCGACTCGCCCTGTTGCCCCGCGATGATCATCCCGTGCGTCACCACACCCTGGCCCTGCGCCTCGCCGACGGCGCCGTCGGGCGCAAACGTCACGGAGTCGTTCCCGGGCAACTCGCGCCAATTCGACGGCACGCTCACACGGAACAAGTCGCCTTCGGTGTAGGTGGTGGACGATGTGGCGGGGGCGGCCACGCGACCAGGGTCGAGAGTACCCCCGGACGTGCCGCCGCCGGTGGTGCCGCCACCGGCTCTGGGCGCGGGCGCCGGCGCCAGGCGGTTCAGCCGGTTTCGCGCCGCCTCATACGCTCGTGTATCGCGCACCGGGTTCTCGATGCGCAGCAACGCGGCCTCCCGGGCAATGGCCTCGGATCGATTGCCTGGATCGGGATGGCTGCTCAGCCATTCCGGGCCACCAGAGCCGCGTTGCGACTGGATGATCTTGAACATGCTCGCCATCTCGCGGGGGTCATACCCCGCGGCGGCCATCAGATGTGACCCGAGCAGATCGGCCTGTCGCTCGTACTCGCGGCTGAACTTCAGGAAATGGGTGCCGAGCGCGAGTTGTGAGCCCTGCGCGACAACGCCGCCCCATTTGCCGCCGATGATCGAACCAATCACGGCGCCCGCCAGGGTCCCAATCTCATACTTGGTGGCCTTTGTGGCCTGCGCGGTGCCGTGCCTGAGCGCGACGTGACTGATTTCGTGGGCCAGCACGCTCACGGCTTCGCCCTGGGTGCGCGACTGCGAAATCATGCCCCGGTTGACGAATGAAGGACCGCCGGGCAACGCAAATGCGTTGATCTCACCGGCATTCACCACCTTGAATGAATAGCGGAACTCCGAATGATGGAACGTCGACGGAATTTCCTCGACCAGCCGCCGGCCGACCGACTCAAGCCAGGACGAGACGTCCGCCTCGCGCAGGATCGGCAGTTGCTGTTCCACCTCCACTGATGCCTCGCGGCCCAGTTGGACATCCTCGGCAGGCGTGTACTTGTTGGCAGGCGCCACGATCACGGTCTGCGCGCTCAGCGCAACAGCGCCCAGGAGCAGCGTCAGGCCCACCACGGACACACGTCGCGAAAAGTGCCAGGGCATGACGGATCTACCGTCTTCCCGAGAGCAGGTGCAGCAGCGCCACAAACAGCGCCCCGCCGATGATCGACCACAGGACGGGAAACGATTCTCCTCCCACCTGTAGCATCAATGGCTCGGCGAGGCCGAGCTGTCCGGCGAGCCACGGGCCCACCAGGGCGCCGATGAACCCCACCACGATGGATGTGATGAGCCCGCCGCGGCCCCCGCCGGCAAGCGCTTTGCCAACGGCACCGCACACCCAGGCGATGATGAGCAGAATGAGGAGACTTGGCAGTGTGAGTGTCATGGTGACGCCTACCTTTTCGCCTTGTGTGAGGACTCGAGCAACACGAGCCCGGCCGCGATGCCCGGGGGCAGCTTCAGGGCGTCACTGAGCGAGCCGAAGTTAAACCCCTCGCGCACCCGGCCCTTCACCGAGACTCGCGCCGTCCGGCGAGGCACGCCCACCTCAGACACGATCCACAACTCACCAGTGCCGTCGTCGATCCGGTAGGCGCCACGGTTGGCCACGGAAAAGCTGTCAACCACTTCGCCCGAAACCTGAACCGTGCGGTTCCTGTATCGGCCCGGGTCGGCCAGAAGTTCGTTGATGGACTTTGTCGAGGCGCAGGCGCCTGTGGCCAGTGCGGCCGCAGCGAGGAGCGTCAGTGAGGCAAGTTTTGAAAGTCGGGACATGTCAGGGTGCTCCAAGGTCAGCGGGGGCGCACGTAGTAGGCGATGCCGACGCTGAAGTAGTGGCGCGAGTCGTCGTTGAGCGCCAGACCGAACTCCGACACGAAGTCGATATTCGAGTTGACCCTGTACTCAATGCCCGGCACCAGGTGCAGGGTGTTGAAACTGAAGTTGGCGTTGTCGACGGACACGCGGGAAAAGTCCAGGCCGCCGTAGAACTCCAGGCGATCCGTGACCTTGCCGCTGGCCAGGCCCGTCAGGTCAAAGCCCTTCGCATTGGCGCCGTCGCCGCGGTCCAGATGGAAGCCACCGATGATCGACACATTCACCGGCCCGGTGTTCACCAGCCAGTATTCCGCGTCGGCGCCGAATAACGTGTCGTTGTCGAAGAGGGCCACCTTGGCCTCCACGTCGAACCGGCTGCCGAACCCATACCCGCCGACCAGGGCCACGCCGATGTCGTTGTCGGCGTTTCCCTTGCCGAAGACCACGATCGGGTTCGCCATCAACTTGAAGTTGCCCTTGTTGATGGTCTCGGCAGAATTCATGACACCAAAGTCCTGCCCTGCGGCGACCACCGGAAGGAACAGAACACACGCCGCGATTGCGGCAACACGTAGAACACGCACGATTCACCTGCCTTGTTAGAGACGACTGCTCCATGACCGTAGCAGATGGGCGCCAACGGCTGTGTCTCGTCTTGCACATCCATGCGTGAGGCGAAGGCCTAGCATGGGTGCCATGTCCTTCCCTCTTCGATTCACATCAGTTGTGTTGTTGTCCTTCGCGGCCGCATGCGGTCAAGCCCCAGCCGTGGACGTGGAGCAGGTCCCCATTGGGGCCGAAGTGGCGGTCACCAAAGAAGACGGCGGCGTCGTCCAGGGCACACTGGCCGAGCGTGATGCGCAAAACGTCAGGGTCAACGTGGGCCGGTCGGTCAGGTCGGTGCCGCGTGAGGCCATCTCAGAAGTACAAGTGGTGACTGAGGCGAAGCCCGTGGCGTTGCCGCCGGCCGCCAGGTTCAGGGAGTACACGGTGCCCGAGGGCGCCACGCTGCATGTGCGGCTGGATACCAGTGTCGACTCGGGCACGAGCAAAGTCGAAGACGCCGTTGAAGGCCGCCTGACAGAGGCGCTGGTGGTGGACGGCATGACCCTGGCCCCGGTGGGCAGCCGGGTCAAGGGCGACGTGACGGCCGTTGAGCCTTCCCCGAAAAAGGGACGCGCCAGCCTGGCGTTCCGTTTCCGTACCTTGACCATCGCCGGACATGACGACCCGTACGCCATCGTTGCAGGCATCAGCCGCGTGGCGCCGAGTGAAAAGAAGGACGACATCATCACGATCGGCGCCCCGGCAGCCGTGGGCGCGGTCGTTGGCGGCATCCTGGGTGGCAAGAAGGGCGCCATCATCGGTACGGTCATCGGAGGCGGCGCGGGCACGGCCGTGGTGCTGACCACCACGGGCAAGGAGGTCAGCTTGCCCTCGGGTACCGAGGTCACCATGACACTCAAGGCTCCCGTCGACATTCGAGTGCCGCTCACCATCGAAAAAACGCAGACGCGATAGGCGGCCCGTGACGCCGCCAACGAAATGGCTCCGGCGCGTGCCGGCGGTGGAACCACCGCTGCGCGCCGAGCTGCTGAGCATCGACCGCATTGAGGACCGCGCCAGGGTCCTTGCGGTCGGCCTGCTCCTTGATCCGAATCGACGCCGCCGGCCGCGCGACACGTTCCCGCGGTTCGAAGAGAACGTGCGCCTGCTGCGCGCCACCTATCGCACGCTGGCCGACGATGTGCGGGCCGGGCGGTTTGTGGCGCCGGCCGCCGACTGGCTCATCGACAACTTTCCGCTGGTCATCGCCGAGATGTCGGAGATTCGCCGGAATCTGCCGCGCCGCTACTCGCGGACGCTCCCAACGGTCGCGACCGGCGAACACGACGGCCAGGCCCGCATGTACGTGCTGGCGCTTGAACTGGTCCGCCACAGCGACAGCCGCCTCGATCGCCAGCAGCTCCTGCAGTTCCTGCACGGGTACCAACGCATCGCCCCGCTGACCATCGGTGAGCTCTGGGCCTGGCCGAGCATGCTCAAGCTCGTCCTGATTGAAAACCTCCGGCGGCTGGCCGAGGCGCTGATTGTGGACCGCACCGCGAGACTGGCAGCCGATGCGTACGTGTCGCAGATGACCGACGCCGACGACCCGATCGACGAGCTCGCGGCGCTGCCGGCCTCGTTCGCCCCCACGTTCATCGTGCAGTTGCTGCATCGGTTCCGCGAGTACGGTATCCGGATTCCATCGATGCGCCTCACGCTTGATGACGACCTCGCCCTGCTTCATACGACCGCGGAAGAGACCGTCCGCATCGAGCACCTGCGGCAAGGCGTGGCGCAGGTCTCGGTGGCGAATGCCGTCACCAGCCTGCGGCTGTGCGCGTCGATGGACTGGCGGGAATACGTGGAGGCCGTCAGCCTGGTCGAACAGGTGCTCCAATGCGACCCGGCCAACGTGTACGCCCGCATGGACTTCCTGAGCCGCGACGACCAGCGACGGGCGATTGAGTCCATGGCGAAGCCGTGCGGCGAAGACCAGCGGCGCGTCGCGTGGCGCGCCATCCAACTTGCCAGGGAGGCTGCGGCGAGCGGGTCTGTGTCTGACGCGGCGGCGCATGTCGGGTACTACCTGGTCGACCGCGGGCGCCCCACGCTCGAAGGCGATCTCGGCTACCGGCCTCCGGTCCGCACACGTGTGCGGCAGCGACTGGCGCGCCAGGCACCCCTGCTGTTCCTGGGCTCACTCACGGTCGGCACGGGTCTGCTGGTGGCCGGTGCGGTGGCCTACGCCGCCAACGCCGGTGGCGCCGCGTGGTGGGGACTCGCGGCCCTGCTGGTGCTGGTGCCGGCCAGCGACGTCGCGCTGGCCGCGATCCAGCACCTCGTCACTCGCCTCGTCCTGCCCAGGCGGCTGTCACGCCTGGAACTGGCCGACGGAGTGCCCGACTCCGCCCGCACGATGGTCATCGTGCCGACGCTCCTGACGTCCGTGGCGCGCGTGGATGAACTCATCGAACACATGGAAGTGCTGGCGCTTGGCAATCTCGATCCGTGCATTCACTTCGCGATCCTGAGTGACTTCTCCGACACCACCGCGCGGGAGACGCCGGGGGACCAGGCCATCCTGGATCGAGCGCGCCAGGGCGTGGAAGCCCTGAACGTGAAGCTCGGACCCGATCATGCCGATCGCTTCTTCCTGTTCCATCGAGACCGCCAGTGGAATGCGGCGGAGCAGTCCTGGATGGGCTGGGAGCGGAAGCGCGGCAAGATCGAAGAATTCAATCGCCTGTTGCGCGGCGCCACCGACACCACGTTTTCGACCCAGGTGGGTGTGCTGGGTGTGTTGCCCGGGGTCCGCTACTGCATCACGCTTGATTCAGACACCCGCCTGCCGCGCGATGCCGCCCGGGAACTCATCGGCATCATTTCCCATCCGTTGAATCAACCGCGCCTCGATCGCCGGCTTGGCCGCGTGACCCGTGGCTACGGCATCCTGCAGCCGCGGGTGAGCGTGACCATGGCTAGCGCGGCGGGCTCACTCTTTGCGCGCACCTACGCCGGCCATACCGGCGTGGACCCGTACACAACGGCCGTGTCGGACGTGTATCAGGACCTCTTCAGCGAGGGCATCTTCACCGGCAAGGGGCTGTATGACGTGGACGCCTTCGCTGCGGCACTCGAAGGCCGAGTCCCCGAGAACACGCTGCTCTCCCACGATCTGTTCGAGGGCCTCTACGCGCGGACGGGCCTCGTCACCGACGTTGAAGTGGTCGATGAATACCCCTCCAGTGTCCTGGCGCACGCGCGGCGGCAGCATCGCTGGGTCCGTGGCGACTGGCAGATTCTCGGCTGGTTGCTGCCATGGGTCCGATCGCGCCAGGGCTGGACACGCAATCATCTTCCGATCATCTCCCGCTGGAAGATCCTCGATAATCTGCGCCGCAGCGTCGTCCCTCCGGCGACCTTGCTGCTGCTGGTGGCCGGGTGGACGATCCTGCCGGGCTCCCCGCTGGCCTGGACCGCAATGGCCCTGCTGCCTCTGCTGTTTCCCTGCGTGGCCAGCATCGTGGCGTTGGTCCGCGGGCCGCGCGCCGGACAGTCGTGGCACGTCTTCATGCGAACCCGGTCTGACGACGTGGACACGGCCGTCGCGCGCGTCGTCCTGCAAATCGCGTTCCTCGCCCATGATGCGGCAGAGCGCCTGCACGCCATCCTCGTCACGCTGGCGCGGCTCGTGGTCACGCACCGGCGCCTCCTCGAGTGGGAGACCGCCGCGGAAAGCGCGGCTCGCGTCAACACCATGCGCCTGCGCACCTTCACCACCGACATGCGGGCCAGCCCGATGATCGCGTTTGGCGTGTTGGTCAGCGTGGTGGCCGTGCGGCCGCAGGCCCTGCCCGTGGCCGCCGTCTTTCTGGCGCTCTGGTTCATCGCGCCCTGGATTGCCTTCCGGCTGAGCCAACCGACGCCTCGACGCCGCGCCACGCTGCCGCCGGAGGACCGCGAATACCTGCTGGCCATCGCCCGCAAGACCTGGGGCTACTTCGACACCTTCGTCGGAGACGCCGACCAGCACCTGCCGCCAGACAACGTCCAGGTGCAGCCGGAGCCCACCATCGCGCACCGGACGTCGCCCACCAACATCGGGCTCGGCCTGCTCGCCACGCTCTCGGCCCTCGACCTGAAGTTCATTGATGCGGCCACCTGTGTGCAACGCATCAGTGCGACGCTCGACACCGTCGAACGCCTCGAGCGGTACGAGGGACACCTCCTCAACTGGTACCACACGCAAACGCTCGAGCCGCTGACGCCCCGGTACGTCTCCACGGTGGACAGCGGCAATCTCGCAGGCGCGCTGGTCACCATCGCGGCCGGCCTGCGCGACATGGCGCCCGGTCTGGCCGCTCGCGCGACGGCATTGTTCGATGCCATGGATTTTCGGTTCCTGTATGACCCCAAGCGGCGGCTCTTCGCCATCGGGTATCGCCTGGCCGATGCGGACCATCCCGGACGGCTCGACACGGCGTCCTACGATCTGCTGGCCTCGGAGGCCCGGCTGGCCAGCTTCATGGCAATCGCCAAGGGCGACGTGCCGGAGAAGCACTGGTTCCATCTGGGCCGTCCCACCACAAGCCTGCGGGGATCACCAGTGCTGCTGTCGTGGAGCGCGACCCTGTTCGAGTACCTCATGCCCCTGCTGCTGATGCGGTCCTCGCCAGACACCCTGCTGGACGATTCCTGCCGGCTCGTGGTGCGGCGTCAGCGCGCCTACGCCGATGCCATCGGTGTGCCGTGGGGCATTTCAGAATCCGCCTACAACCTCATCGACCGACTCGGCCAGTACCAGTACAAGGCGTTCGGGATTCCGGGACTTGGCATGAAACGCGGCCTCGGCGACGAGGTGGTCGTCGCCCCGTACGCGTCGGCGCTGGCGCTGGCCATCGACCCGATCGCCAGCACCGACAACCTGCGCCGGCTCGGCCGGGACGGTCTGGAGGGCGACTACGGATTCTTCGACGCCATCGACTACACCAAGCGCGGCGCCGATCGCCCGGACGCCGGCCACCCGGTGACATCCACGGTCGGCGTGGTCGTGCACACGTATATGGCCCACCACCAGGGCATGATCCTGCTCGCCATCACCAACGCACTCGGGAGTGACCGCATGATCGAGCGGTTCCATTCCGACCCCCGCGTCAAGGCGACCGAACTGCTGCTGCAGGAGCGCGTGCCCCGCGACGCGGCGACGATCGTGCCGCGCCCGCACGAGGAAGTGCGGCCCATCGTCCCCCTGGTTTCGATTCCGGTCCGCCGGTTCCGCACGCCGCTCACCGAGGTGCCGCATACCCAGTTCCTGTCGAACGGCCACTACATCACCTCGATTACCACTGCCGGCGGTGGCGGCAGCGAGTGGAATGGTCTGCCCGTGACGCGTTGGCGCCGCGACGCCACGCGCGACGCGGACGGCCAGTTCATCTACCTCCGCGATGTCCGCAGTGATCAGGTCTGGTCGGCCGCGTATCAACCCACCCGCGTCACACCAGACGATTATTCCGTCACGTTTTCACCCGACCGTGTCGGCATCCGCCGGCGGGACGATGGATTGTCAACCCATTTGGAGATCGCAGTCTCGACCGAAGACGACGTGGAAGTGCGGCGCCTGACCATGCGGAACCACGGCAGCCGGATGCGGGAGATTGACGTGACCAGTTATGCGGAGATGGTGCTCACCTCCGCCCAGAATGACTATGCCCACCCGGCGTTCGGCAAACTCTTCGTCGAGACCGAGTACCACGCGAACAGCAGCGCTCTCGTGTGCCACCGCCGCCGCCGCGATCCGCGTGACGCCGAGACCTGGGCGTTTCACGCCCTGAGTCTCGAGGGCCGGCCGCAGGGACCACTCGAGTGGGAAACCGATCGCGCACGGTTCCTGGGCCGCGGCCGGTCGCCGCACAATCCGCAGGCGCTCGACGGACGCACGTTGTCGGGTACCACGGGCATTGTGCTGGATCCGATTGTCAGCCTGCGCCAGCGCATCCGGCTGCCACCCGGGGGCACGGCGCGTCTGTGTTTCTCCACGGGCATGGCATCCGACCGGGCGACGATCGAGGCGCTGGCCCGCAAGTATCACGACCCGGCCGCCTCAACCCGGACGTTCACGCTGGCCCGAACGCGCGCGGAAAGCGCCCTGGGGCATCTGGGAATTTCCGGTGACGAGGCGCTGCTCTTTGAACGGCTGGTGTCGCGCGTGCTCGGGACCGACGGATCCATGCGGGCCGATGCGCACGTGATCAGCACGAACACGCTGGGACAACCCGGGCTCTGGCCCCATGCCATTTCGGGAGACCACCCGATTCTGCTCGTGCGCATGGTCGGCGACGCGAGTGTGACGCTCGTGCGGCAGGTACTGCAGGCCCAGGAGTACTGGCGCCTCAAGGGCCTGCTGGCCGATGTCGTCATCATCAACGAACATCCGATCGGGTACCAGGACGACCTGCACGCCGCCCTCACGGCCGTGCTCAATGATGGCCCGTGGACGACGTGGCAGGCCAAGCCGGGCGGCGCGTACCTGCTCCGCTCTGACCTGATGACGGACGCCGAGCGGGGCGTGCTCGAAGCGGTGGCCGGCGCCGTGCTCCGCGGAGACGCCGGCGATCTGCGCACCCAGCTCGACCAGCCGACGCCAGTGACGGCGCCCCCGGTCGCGCTCGTGGCGTCGAGACCGGTGCGCGCGGAGTACGCCGACGCGCCAGTGGTGACCCCGGCCCTCGATCATGCCAACGGGCGCGGCGGCTTTGCCGACAACGACCGCGCCTACGTCATCGTCCTTGACGGAGACGAAGAGACGCCGATGCCGTGGGCGAACGTGATCGCCAATCCGAACTTCGGCACGATCGTGACCGCCTCGGGGGCCGCGCACACCTGGTCGGGCAACAGCCGCGAGAACCGGTTGACACCATTCGCCAACGACCCCGTCAGCGATCCGACCGGGGAAGCGATCTTCATCAGGGATGACCACACCGGAGAGGCCTGGACCCCGACACCCGGGCCCATGATCCGCAGCGCCGCCAGCGGCCGGTGCGTCGTCACGCATTCGGCGGGCCTGACGCGATTCGCCCGGGCGACACACGGCATCACCCATGAATTGGATGTGTTCGTCGACGCCGAGGACCCGGTGAAGTTCTCGCTGCTGACGCTGACCAACATGGGTGACGAGGTGAGGACGCTCAGCGTCATGGCGTACAACGAATGGGTGCTGGGTCCTCCAAAGGAGGGACACCACCTGCAGGTTGTGACCGAACTCGATTCGAGCAACGGTTCGGTCGTCGCGAAGAATGCGTACAACCCCGACTTCGCGAGCCACGCCGCCTTCCTGCACGCGAGCGAGCCCGTGGTGTCGGTGACCGGGGATCGCGCGTCGTTCATCGGCCGCCAGGGACACTTGTCGCAGCCGGCGGCACTGCAGCACGCGGCGCTGTCGGGCCGCCTGGGGGCCGGGCTCGACCCCTGCGCGGCGGTGCACATCCGATGCGAGGTGCCGCCCGGGGAACAACGCCGCCTGGTCTTCCTGTTGGGCGAAGGCGCCGATCTGGCGCACGCGCGTGCCCTTATCGCCCGTCACGCCGGCGTGCCCGCGGCCGTCCTGGCTCGCGACCGTGCGCAAGCCTCCTGGAACGCGACACTTTCGACGGTGCAGGTGCGCACACCCGACGATTCGCTCGACGCCATGCTGAACGGCTGGCTGCTCTACCAGGCCATCAGCTGCCGCCTGTGGACGCGGAGCGGGTACTACCAGCCCGGCGGCGCGTACGGCTTTCGCGATCAGCTGCAGGACATCATGGCGCTGACATTCGCGCGCCCGGACCTGGCGCGCGCGCACCTGCTGCGCGCCGCTGGACGGCAATTCGTCGAGGGCGATGTCCAGCATTGGTGGCACGAGCCCGCCGGACGCGGCATCCGCACGCGGTGTTCCGACGACATGCTGTGGCTCCCCCATGTGGTGGCCGAGTACGTCCGCTCCACTGGCGACACGGGCGTGCTGGACGCCCAGGTGCCGTACCTGACCGCGCCGCCCCTGGCCAGCGGCCAGGAGGACATGTACGCGGCGCCCGCGGTGTCGTCCCAACACGGGACGTTGTTCGAACATTGCGTCCGCGCGATCGATCGCGGTCACACCGCCGGCCTCCACGGCCTGCCGTTGTTTGGCAGTGGCGACTGGAACGACGGTATGAACCGGGTGGGCCACGCCGGCAAGGGCGAAAGCACCTGGCTGGGATTTTTCCTCCACGGCGTGCTCGTGGACTTTGCGGAACTGTGCGACGCGCGACACGAGAGCGACCGGGGGCGCCGCTACCGCACAGGCGCCCAGCGGCTGGCCTCACAACTGGCGCTGACCTGGGATGGCGAGTGGTACCGGCGCGGGTACTACGATGACGGCACACCGCTCGGCTCGGCCCAGAACGACGAATGCCGCGTGGATTCGATCGCGCAGTCGTGGGCCGTGCTCTCGGGCGCCGTCCCGCTTCGGTATGCCGAACGCGCGATGGACGCCGTCCGCGCGCACCTCATCGCCCGAGGCCCGAAGCTGGTGTTGCTCTTCGAGCCGCCCTTTGACTCCTCCGCGCAGGACCCGGGCTACATCAAGGGCTATCCGCCGGGCGTGCGTGAAAACGGCGGGCAGTATACACACGCCGCCATCTGGGTGGTGATGGCCCTGGCGAAACTGGGATGTGGTGACGAAGCGGCCGAGCTGTTCCACATGCTCAATCCCATCAACCACTCACGCACCGCGGCCGAGGTCACGCGCTACAAGGCGGAACCCTACGTGGTGGCCGGTGACGTCTACGGCCGGGCGCCACACGCCGGCCGCGGCGGCTGGAGCTGGTATACCGGATCGGCCGCCTGGATGTATCGCGCGGGCATCGAAAGCATGCTGGGGTTGCGGCGGCGAGGCCGCGTCTTCATGGTGGACCCCTGCATCCCGGCGTCGTGGCCCGAGTACACCATCACCTGGACGGTGCAAGGCACGACATACGTGATCGCCGTCCTCAACCCGGACAAACACAGTCGAGGAGTGCTGAACGCGACACTCGACGACCAGCCGGTTGACGCAAGCGTGATTCCGATCGTCCTGGACGGCCTCACGCACCACGTCCGAGTCGTCCTGGGACGTTCGTAACACCTGTACCCAAGTGTACAGCCGCGCAGGAGCACTCCCCCCTAGGATGAACTCGCGGACTGCATCGGTTCGCCTTGAAAGGATTTGCTCATGCGCCGGATTTTATTCGCTCTCCTCATGCTGCTGACCTCGATTACGAGCGCGGCCGCCCAAACGGCGACGGCGCAGTCGCAGGACACCAGACCCGTGTCCGACACGCGCCCCGCCACCGTCTCGGTCAGTGGCGACACCGGCCTCTGGTTCCTGCCCACGGCTGAAATCCTGCCCCACGGCAAGTGGTCACTCAGCCTGTATCGCGCCAATGCCGACTTCGGCCAGGGCTTCACCGACGTGTCGAACTTCCCGCTCTCGTTCGCCGTGGGCGTTCGTGACCGCGTGGAAGTGTTTGGCAGCTGGACGACGCTGACCCGCATCGACCGCGATACCCGGCCTCTGTTCTTCTCCCCGGCGGAACCGGGATCAGGCGGCGGCATCGTGAACGACTACCCGTTCGTGCGCCAGCAGTGGACCGGCAGCAGCCGTGGCGACTTGCGCGTGGGCGCGAAAATCAACCTGATGTCGCAGGCCGACAACCGGCCGCTGGCGTTGGCCCTCAGGGGCAGCGTGAAGTTGCCCATCGGCAACGAAGACACGGGTGCATCGACCGGCAAGGCCGACTACACCGTGGACCTCGTCGCCAGCGGCGAGGCGCGTCTGGTGGACCTGACCGCCACGGCCGGCATGATCATGCGCGGCGACCCCGATGGGTTCGAACTGAGCAACGGCATTCGGTGGGGCATCGGCGCCGCACTGTTCAGCCGTGCGCCCATTCGGCTCACCGCGGAACTGCACGGCGAGCGGTATAGCGACAGTGTCCTGACGGCTCCCGCAGGTTTCGTGGCGCAAGACGGGTCGATCGCCCCGACGAGCACCACGGTCAAGAATCCGGTGTACGCGGCGCTTGGTCTCACCTGGCAGTCATCCAACGGGTTCTTTGCCGGCGGCGGATTGAACTGGTCGAGCGCGGTCACGGATCGGATCGTTGGCAACAACAGCTTCCGAGACAAGCTCGGCATCCAGGCGCGCATTGGCTACCACCCTGGCGTTCGTAAGTACACGGCGCCGGCGCCCCCCCCGCCGGTCGACGCCGGAGCTGACGCCGCAGCGGCCGCCGCTGCGAGGGCCGCCGCCGCGGCGGCCGCCAATCGGCCGCCCACCGTTCGCGCCACCTGCGACCCCTGCACCGTGGAAGTGGGCAAGACCTCGACCGTGACCGGCATTGGCGCGGATCCCGATGGTGATGCCCTGACGTATCGCTGGGTCACCAATTCAGGTTCGCTTGCGAACCCTGCCTCGGCGCAGACCGTGTGGACGGCACCGATGAACGTCGGGCCCGTGCCCATGACCGTCACCGTGACGGACCCGGGCGGACTCACGGCAAGCGCGGACGTGACCGTGCAGGTCGTGCGACCGGCCGTCAAGGAATACACCTTCGAGGACGTGCACTTCGACTACGACCGCAATTTGCTGCGGCCCGACGCTCTGGCTGTGCTCGACGGCGCCATCGCCGCGATGAAGGAATCGCCCGAACTGAAACTGCAGGTCGAAGGTCACACGTGCAACATCGGCACGTCGGAATACAACATGGCGCTCGCCAACCGGCGCGCACAGGCGGTGCGTGACTATCTCGTCTCGCGCGGCGTGAGCGGCGACCGCCTCACCGTGATCAGTTTTGGTGAAGAGCGACCCAGGCACGACAACGAACGCGAAGAGACCCGCCGGCTGAACCGCCGCGCAGCCCTTGTCGTGTCGGTGGTGCGGTAACCATGTCTCACAACAGGAGCACTCAAATGCGTTTACTTAACACGATTGCGGCCGGGGTGCTTGCGCTTGGCGCAGGAAGCGTGTGGGCGCAACCCGCGGCGTCCACCGCGACGCTTGGCACCGTGCGTCTCGCGCAGACGGTCAAGGCGGATGGGCAGGCCCTGCCCGCCGGCACCTATCAGGTGCGGTTGACCACGACGAGCGTCGTGCCCGCTGTGGGCCAGTCGCCCGACGCTGAACGTTGGGTGGAGTTCGTCAAGGGGGGCACGGTGGCCGGCCGTGAGGTGGCCAGCGTGGTGTCTGCCGAAGACATGCGCACGATGGCCAAGATGCCACGCAAGACCGGCGCCGTGCGTGTGGAGCCCCTCAAGGGCGGCGATTACCTGCGCGTGTGGCTGGTGCACGGCGGCAATCACTACCTGATCAATCTGCCGACCACCGGAAAGTAAGGGGGACGGGGATGCCATCCGGGAACGAGACCGAAGCAAGCCGCGCTGAGGCGGAACGCGCCCGGGAACATGCCGAAAACGCCCGGCGGGATCGTGAGCGGCTGAGGGAACTGGCGGAACTCGCGCGAACGGCAGCAGAAGGCGCGCGGATGTCTGCCGAGGGGGCCCGTCACGCGACGGTCGATGCCGTTCGCGCGACCGCCGAGACCCTCAAGGTCACGCTCGACCATATGAAGGTGGTCGAGGACATGCGACGCACGCTGCGCGACATCCAGGCCGTGAACAAACTCGAAAGCCACTGACCGCAGGAGTTTTCCGAACATGACCATGACCAAGATGCGATCTGCGGCGTTGCGACAGATGCTGCTGGACCACAAACGCGAGCGCCAGGTGCAAATGGAAGACCGCGTGCGTGAGGGCCGGGCTCCGCGCGCCCGGGACGTGGGCGATTCACTCGACACGTCGGATGCCGACATCCAGAACAGCCTGGAGTTCGCGTTGCTCCAGATGCGGGCCGCCACGCTGCGCAAAATCGATGAGGCGCTCGTGCGGCTCGACGCGGGCCACTACGGTACGTGTGCCGAGTGCGGGGAAGACATCGCGGAACGGCGCCTGCGGGCGTTGCCATTTGCGGTGCGCTGCCACGACTGCGAGGACCTGCGGGAGACCGAGCATGCCCCCGCGGCACACGCGGCTCAGCACCGCGGTCGCACCACACTCTTCCCCGACAGCGCGGGGACGTAAAGACCTATTCACCCGTTCCTTAAGGAGACCGTCACCATGCTCTCAACAATCGTTATCATCCTGCTCGTCCTCTGGTTGCTCGGCGCGTTCGTAGTGCCCGTGGGCGGCTCCCTGATTCACCTCCTGCTGGTGATCGCAGTAATTGTTGTGATCATCCGCGTGATCCAGGGTCGCGACCCGCTGCGTGGGTGAACGGCAGAACCTGGACTAGTCCCCCCCCCCCCCCGCGTGCCATACTGTGCGCGGGGGGACACATGGCGCGCAAACAGCAGGCCGTCGTCGGATCGGTTACGTTGGCGGGCTTTGCGGTCGAACCGTATCTCGCCGCTGCGGGCGGGATTCGGAAGGTCGTCCAGGTCCGCAAGGGCCAGTCCATCTATTCCCAGGGCGACAGGGCCGAGGATGTCCGCTACCTCCAAAAAGGGGTGGTCAAAGTCTCGGTCCTCTCGCCGATCGGCAAGGAAGCGGTCGTGGCGATGCTGACCGAGGGCGATTTCTTCGGTGAGGGCATCATGGCCGGACAGTCGGTGCGGATGGCCAGCGCAAGAGCCGTGACGGCCTGTTCAGTGATGATCATCGACAAAACCGCGATGGAACGCCTGCTGCGCGAGGAACCTACCTTTGCCGCCCGATTTCTCTCGCACATGTTGGTCAGGAACATCCGTATCGAGGCGGACCTGGTGGACCAGCTCTTTAATTCAAGCGAGAAGCGGCTGGCGCGTACGCTGCTGCTGCTGGCACGGTATGGGCAGGTACATCCCACCCACACCGTGCCGAAGGTGTCTCAAGAGACGCTGGCCGAAATGATCGGTACCACCCGATCGCGCGTCAACTTCTTCATGAACAAGTTCCGCAAGCTCGGACTCATCGATTACAACGGCACGCTCAAAATCAACAGCTCGCTGATCAGCGTCGTCCTGCACGACTGAGCGGGCCGTGCGATAATTGAAGGCTCCCCGGGTGACCTGGGACCTGCCCATGCAACCTGCTGTCCTGAAGGCGCTTGAGTTCGACCGCATCCGCGAGGCCCTGGCGCGCGAGACGCTGACGCCTCTGGGCCGCGCACGCGCCCTGTCGCTTGAGCCCTCCACAGACGCCGGTCAGGTGCGGCATCGCCTTGACGCCACGTCGGAGGCCGTGGCGCTCATCACGACAGGCAACGGCCTCGACATCTCGGCCCCCGAAGGTCTGCTCGATCTGCTGGACGCCCTGCTGGTGGGGGGACAACCGCTTGAACCCCTCGGCCTGATTGGCCTGGCCGACTTCGTGGATTCGGTGGACCGTGTGTGTGGCCGTATCCGGCGCGCGCGCACCACCGCGCCGCTGCTCGCGGGCGTCGCGGCGTCTGCCGCCTCCTTTGCCGACGAGGCGGCGGCCACGCGGCGTGCCATCGCGCCGACTGGCGATGTCACCGACAACGCGAGCCCTGCCTTGCGCGCCATTCGCGACTCGTTGCGCCGGCAACGCGCGCAGTTGCGGACCACGCTTGAGCGACTCACCCGCGGCCGCGACACGGCCAAGTACCTGCAGGACCAGATCGTCGCCGACCGTGGCGGACGATACGTGCTCGTCGTACGCGCCGAGCATCAAGGCGCCATCCCCGGCATCGTCCACGGCAGTTCTTCCAGTGGCGCGAGCCTGTACCTGGAACCGATCGCGACAGTCCAGACCAACAACGACATTGTGGCGCTGGCCGATCGGGAAAAGGCCGAGGTGTACCGCATCCTGCTGGCCCTCACCGATGGATATCGTGTGCGTGCCGATGAACTCGACGCCACGCTGCACGTGGCAAGCGAGCTGGACCTGCTGCAGGCCAAGGCGCGCCTCGCCGCGCGCATGCGCGCCATCGCACCGGCGCTCGCCACCGACGGACGCCTCGAGCTCCGCGGCGCGCGCCATCCGCTGCTGGGATTGGGGCCCAAAAGCGGATCGGGGCTAACAGGGGGACGGGTGTCGATCTGTGGAAAACTCGCGGAACCGGAAAAGACGTCGGGTGTCTTTTTGGTCCCATCAGCGTCGAAAAAGACACCCGACGTCTTTTCCCCAGGCGCGAGTTTTCCACAGATCGACACCCGTCCCCCTATTGTCCCGAATGACCTCTTGATATGCCCGCCGGTGCGCGCGCTCGTCATCTCGGGCCCGAACACCGGCGGCAAAACCGTCGCCCTCAAGGCCGCCGGGCTGCTGCCACTGATGGCGCAGGCCGGACTTCATATCCCCGTCGACCCCGGCAGCACGCTCACGCCGTTCGCGTCGATCTTCGCCGACATCGGCGACGACCAGTCCATCGCCGCCAGCCTCTCCACCTTCTCCGCCCGCATCGCGCACATCGTCGAGATGGAGCGCGCGCTGGTGCTACCCGCGCTCGTGCTGCTCGACGAAGTCGGTGGCGGCACCGATCCCGTGGAAGGCGGCGCCCTGGGTGCCGCGGTCATCGAACACTTCCGCCAGCGCGGCGCCACCATCGTGGCGACGACGCATGATGATGCGTTGAAGTCGTACGCAGCGACGACGGAGGGAATTGTGGCGGCCGCGATGGGGTTTGTGGCCGAGACGTACGCGCCCACATTCCGGCTCGTGTACGGCGCGCCGGGACGGAGCCTTGCGCTGGAAATTGCCGAACGCCTCGGGATGCCCGCGTCCGTGATTGCTGCCGCGCGAAGCCGGCGTTCGAACCGCGAAAGCCAGCTGGTGGCGCACCTCGCGCGCGTCGATCAGGAACTGGCGGCGCTGGACCAGGAGCGCCAGGCGGTGGCGCGCGAGCGTCAGCGCGTGGCCGAGGAACGGCAGGCGCTGACCTCGCGTGAATCCCAGGTGACCGAACGCGAGGCGGTGCTGCGCAAGCGACTGGATGACCGCGTCAACGAAAAGCTGCGCGAAGCGCGCGCCGAGATCGATCGCGTGGTCGCGCAGGTCAAGACCAAGGCGCAGACGTTGGTGCACAACGCCGAGCAGCGCGGCGCCGTCGGCACCGCGCCTGTATCGACCGGTGAGATCGGCCAACTGCGCGTGCAGGGGCGATCCGCGCTTGAGTCACTCGCGCAGTCCGGCGACGCGTCTGGGATGAGCGACACAGGTCCCGCACTTGCCACGGTACCTGGTGTGGGCGACCGCGTGTTTGTACCCGCATTCGGCGTCAATGGCGTCGTGACGAGCGTGTCTGGCAAACTCGCCGAGGTGGACATTCGCGGCAAACGGATGAAAGTGGCGTGGGGCGGCCTGCGCCAGGCGAGCCGGTCAGCCACACCCGAGACACCGGCGACGGGCGCGGTCAGGACGCCCGCGCCGTCGGACCTGGTGAGCGCGGTACGCGAGCTGATGATCATCGGCAAGACCGTGGACCAGGCTACCGACGCGGCTGAAAAATTCCTCGACGCGGCGTTGCTCAGCGACACCCGGCGGCTGCGGGTGGTGCACGGACACGGCACCGGCCGGCTGCGCGAGGCGATGGCAAAGTTCTTTCGCGAGCACCCACTTGTGGCCAGCGTCGGACCCGCCCCTGACAACGAAGGTGGAGCGGGCGCGACCATTGTGGAGCTAAAGGACTGATGGCCCTTTTTCCACAGACCTTCCTTGACGACCTCAAGGCCCAAACCGACATCGTCGCCATCATCGGCGACGTGACGCCGCTGAAGAAGGCGGGCGCCAGTTGGAAGGGCCTGTGCCCGTTCCACACCGAGAAGTCGCCGTCCTTCACCGTCAGTCAGGACAAGGGCTTCTTCAAGTGTTTTGGCTGCGACGCCAAGGGCGACGTGGTCAAGTTTGTAGAGCTGCACCAGAAAATCACCTTCCCTGAGGCCATCCGGTACCTGGCCCAGCGGGCGAGCATGACCATCCCCGAGGTTGTGGACGGCGCAGAAGACCGGGTGGCATCGGCCGAGCGCGAGGCGCTGGTCAAACTGCACGAAGACGCCCAGGTTTTCTACCTGGAACAGCTGGCCGGCCCGGCCGGCGCGCGGGCGCGGCGGGAGCTGGAAACCCGCGGCCTGACCGAGGCCACCATCGCGACCTTCGGGTATGGATATGCCCCGGCGGCAGGGCGCGACACGCTCCACGCCCTGTTTGCGGGCAGAAAAGTGCCCCTGGGCCTGCAAATCAAGACCGGTTTGGTTATGGAACGAGATGACGGCCGGGTGGCGGACCGGTTTCGGCACCGGCTGATGATCCCCATCCGAAGGGACACCGGGGCGCTGATTGGTTTTGGCGGGCGGGCCCTGGATGATGGGCAAGTGCCCAAGTATCTGAATTCGCCGGAAACCCCTATTTATACAAAAGGTCGGACTTTGTACGGGTTGGACGTGACGAAAGGGGCCATTCGGAAGCACAATTACTGTGTGCTCGTCGAAGGCTACTTCGACTTGGCTCAGGTCTGGCAGGCTGGAATGGCTCCGGTTGTGGCCTCGAGCGGCACGGCGTTGACGGTGTCCCAGGCCAAGCTGCTGAAACGGTTTGCCGGAAAAATCGTCCTTAGTTTTGATCCGGACGCGGCTGGTCAGGGGGCAGCGGTGCGGTCTTCCGAGCTGCTCGTGGCTGAAGGGTTCCAGGTCAATGTGGCCCTGCTGCCGGAAGGCAGCGACCCCGATACGTACATCCGGAAGGCTGGCGGGCGTGCGTATACCGAGCGCCTGAAGGCGTCGCGGCCGTATCTGGAATTTCTGCTGGATCGCGCAGCCGAGCGGCTCGACTTGAACCGGCCTGAGGGCCGCCGGATGTTCATCGGGCAGATGTTGTCGGTGGCCGCGACTATTCCCGACGCGGCGGCGCGTGACCAGTTCGCGGATCGGCTGGCGCACAAGGCGCGCATCACGGAAGCCGTGGTGCGGGATGAAATCCGGAAAGCCGCGGCGCAGCGGAAGACCGAAGCGCCGGCGGTTGCGGTGCCTGTTACGGCCCGGTTGCTGGACGCCGAGCAGGGGTTGTTGTGGACGTTGGTGCATCAGCCGGTGGAAGGATTGGCGGCGTTGTCGCACCTGGAACCCGGTGATTTGGATGGCCTGATGTCAGCGCCGGTGTTTCTGATGGCGCAGAGCCTGGCCGAGATGCCGGCGGACGTATTGCCCGCCCTCTTGCAGGAACGCCTGAACGAGGGCGAGCGGGCGCTGCTGGCCCGTGCGGCGTCCACCGAAGCGGCGGCGCCGCCGACCGAGTGTGTGAACGCCCTGAAGCGGCGGCGATTGGAACGGGAACGGTCCGAGGTGCAGCAACAGATCGATCGTCTGCAGGCATCATCGGGCACGGGAAGCCACCCGCAGTTTGCGGAGTTGTGGGCACGAAAGTTGGAGCTGCTGCAGCGGCTCGAGAGTCTGAACGGTTAACGCGACGCCAGGAGAGATACCTTGTCCATTGAGGAAAAGTACGACGAAATCAAAGCGCTCATTGCCATGGGCAAAGAGAAGGGCTACCTGCTCTATGAAGAAATCAACGAGCTGTTGCCCGCCGATGTGACGTCGGCTGAAGAACTCGACGACCTGTTCAGCGCCTTTGGCGCGGCAGGCATCGAGATTGTGGATTCTGAAAAGACGTACCGCGACGAAAAGGTCGGCGGCGAGGAGACCGAGGGCGGCGGCAGCGAGCTGGACCTGACGCCCGGCGCACTCGACAAGACCAACGACCCGGTGCGCATGTACCTGCGCGAGATGGGCACGGTGCCGCTGCTCACCCGCGAGGGTGAAGTGGCCATCGCCAAGCGTATCGAACGCGGCAAGCTCACGGTCATCAAGCTCATTTCCCGCACCTCGAAGGTGACGCAGGAAGTGGTGGAGATGGGCGAGCAGCTCAAGCGGGGCGAACGCACGATCCGCGAACTGGTGGTCTTCAACGAAGAGGAGATCACGGACGAAAAACTCGAACGCCGGCGCAAGCAGCTCGAGAAGCAGCTGGATGCCGTGCGCCTGGCGCAGGAGAACGCGATCAAGGTGGAGGAGAAAGTTGGCGACGTCCCGAAGGCCGAGAAGCGGAAGTACCGCAAGGCCCGCTGGAAGATTCTGCGCGCCAAGGTGGCCACGTCACGCGCCATCCGGAAGATCGAGTTCACGGAACTGGTCAAGCGCCGGCTGATCGAAGGCCTGAAGTCGGCCGTCGAAGACATCCAGTGGAAGCAGAAGGAAGTACGGCAGATCGATCAGAAGCTGGAACCCAAGGGCAAGCAGAAGAAGCTGCGCGAGGAAGAAAAGAAGATCCTGCTCAAGCACAAGGAAGAGCTGCGCAAGGAAATCAAGGTCATGGCGCTGAAGCTGGAACAGCCCACCGATGACCTCACGCTCATGCTGCGCACGATCCTCGAAGGCGAAGCACAGGCCGAGCAGGCCAAGAAGGAGCTCGTCGAAGCAAACCTGCGCCTCGTGGTGTCGATCGCGAAGAAGTACACCAACCGCGGCCTGCAGTTCCTGGACCTCATCCAGGAAGGCAACATCGGCCTGATGAAGGCCGTGGACAAGTTCGAATACCGGCGCGGCTACAAGTTCTCGACGTACGCCACGTGGTGGATCCGGCAGGCGATCACGCGCGCCATTGCCGACCAGGCGCGCACCATCCGCATCCCGGTGCACATGATCGAGACCATCAACAAGCTCATCCGCACGTCGCGGGCACTTGTGCAGGAACTGGGCCGCGAGCCAACCTCGGAAGAAATCGCGCAGCGCATGGACATCCCGGTGTCGAAGGTCCGCAAGGTCCTGAAGATTGCGCAGGAGCCCATCTCGCTCGAGACGCCGATTGGTGAAGAGGAAGATTCGCATCTGGGCGACTTCATCCCCGACACCAACGTGTTGTCGCCGGCCGAGTCGGTGATCAACCTCAACTTGAAGGAACAAACCGACTCCGTGCTGCGCACGCTCACGCCGCGCGAAGAACGGGTCATCAAGATGCGGTTCGGCGTGGGCGAAGGCTCCGAACACACGCTTGAGGAGGTCGGCCAGAGCTTCGCAGTCACGCGCGAAAGGAT
>JBKJQX010000187.1:0-7077 GCA_046594875.1 Vicinamibacterales bacterium | reverse complement strand
TATCGCGGCGTGACAAGCGCCGCGGCCGTGGCCGGCCGGTGAACGGCCGCGACGTCGGCCTCACGGCCGTCGCTCATCCTCCGAATCGCGCGATCGAACTCACGCCCTGGACGTTTTTTGCCACAACCTCTCGTTTTTCAGCAGCCTGCTAGGCAGGCGCCGATCGCTTTCGCTTTCGCAACGACTGGGGCAATGCATGAAGAGAGTAATCAGCGTCACAGTTCTTGGGTTGACTCTCGTCCTGTCCTCGCCGGGGATCCTTGCTCAGGGGGCTGGGCCTTCGGATTCAACGGATCGCTCGCCGCATCACGTTCGATTGGTCACGGTCGCACCCGACGTCCAGCTGGAGGTGCTGGACTGGGGCGGTGCATCTGACGCGCTGCCACTCGTGTTTCTAGCTGGACTCACGAATAACGCGCATGCCTTCGACGACTTCGCTCCGCAGTTCGCTGGAGACTTCCATGCCGTCGGCATCACACGACGGGGCCACGGCGCCTCGAGTTGGCCAGACTCCGGATACGATACGGCCGTACGAGTACGAGACATTCGAACCGTATTCGACGCCCTGAATCTGCGACGCGCGATCCTGGTGGGCAATTCTCTCGCCGGAGAGGAGATGACACGGTTCGCCACCGAGCAACCAGAGCGAGTCCAAGGGCTGACCGTATGGGGTTCAGCCAGCGACGCGTTGAGCGCAAGCGCGCGCTGCGCCGCCGCTTCGCCCCGTGCGTATTGTTCGGCCGTGGCGGCGGTGTTGAGTGGCAAGGTCAGGTACGCCGAGAGGTCCGAAAACGCGTCGGCGTAGTCGGGCGCCATGTCGGGGGCTCGGTCGGGGGGCGGTCGTTCGCCCTGCAGGTAGACCCCTCGTCTCCACGGTCGAACCTGTACTACGGCCTGTTGCTTCTGATGGCGCGGCGCTACGACGACGCCATCGCAAAGTGGAACGCGTATCGCGCCTACATCCTGGCGATGGCCAACCGCCGCGCCGAGGCAGAACCGCTGCTGGCCCAACTCGCGGGCATCGATCCCCAGCGCCCGGCCCGACCCGCGCTTCGCCACGCTCCTGGCGCGAATCGGGCTCGACCCGCGGCGGTGACCGCCGTCGCTATTTCACGATCCGAATCGCGGGGATCTTGCCCGCCATGGTCTTGTTGAACGCAGGCACATCCACCGCGATGTGCCGGTCGAACGCGGCCTGCGCATCGGTCAACTGCTGCAACTGATCCGCCAGGATGTCGTACGCCACATCACGCGGCTTGTAGTCGGCCGCGCCCGCTTCGTCACCGGCACCAAGTCCGACGGCGCCACCGAGCCAGAGCAGGTTCATGTAGACCTTGTAGGCGTCGGCGAAGTACTTGTCGTCGCTCCGCAGATCCTGTCGGGTCACCAGGCGAAGTTCAGTGCCGAACAACGCCGCATCAAGGTCCATCAGCGGCTTCTCGATTTCGTCCTTGCCGCGATTCTGCTTGAGCAGGTCTTCAATCTGCTTTCGCGTAATCTCAAGCTGATTCACCACGCCCGACGTGGTAGAGATCGCATCACGAATGCGAATCTGCATCGCGGTGGATTCCACCAGGTCCGCATTCGATGCTGTGATGGCGGGGTCCTTCAGCACTTCAAAGGGCTCGGTGAACGACTGCCCGTTCAGTGTCAGCCGCACGGAGTACTGTCCGGGCGCCGCAATCGGCGTGCCGGTGGTCGCACTGATCCCCCAGTGCATGACCATCCGCACTTCCTTGCCCGAGAAGTCGGGTTCTTCCCAGATGTACTGGTTCTCGCGCGGCGTCGTGCGAATCTCCACCATGTTCGCCGGCTCATACTGCAAATTCCACGAGACGCGGTTCACACCGGCCCGTCCGCCGGTCAGCGCCTGGGTCCGAATGACCTCGCCGACGCTGTTGAGAATTTCCATCTTGACCGGGCTTGTGGGCGCGGCTCCCAGTGAGAAGGTGAAGTCTACCGACCCTGCGCGCGCTTGACGGAACCCTGCGCGCGGCGTAAACAGCTTCGTCGCCGGCGGCGCCGTGGGCTGCCCCGTCTGCTCAAGCACGGTGATGTCCGGCAGGATGAACAGGCCACGCCCATACGTGGACAGCACCACATCGTGATACCTCGGCTCATAGACCACCCAGGTCACAGGCGACGCCGGCAGACCTTCCTTGAACTGCGTCCAATGCGCGCCGTTGTCCATCGAGTAGTAGAACGCGCGACCGGTGCCCGCAAAGAGCATCCCGGGGCGGTTCGAGTTTTCGATCACGGACAGCACATAGTCGAGCGAATGTCCCGTGGGCAGGTCGCCCACCACTGACGACCATGTGGCGCCGTAGTCGGTGGTCTTGTAGATGTAGGGACGCCGATTGTCGTTGACGTGCCCATCCACCGTCACAATCGCGGATGCCGCGTCGAACGTGGACGGCCAAATTTGCGTGATCGTGCCGAGGTCCGGCATGCCCTTCAGATTCGCACTCACGTCCACCCAGTTGCCGCCCCCGTTGCGCGTGTACCAGACCTTGCCATCGTTCGTGCCCGCCCAAAGCAGACCCCGCTCGCGCGGCGATGATGCGATGGCATACACCGTGGCGCCGGCATACTGCCCAAGGTTGTCCTGCACCACGCCGCCCGACGCGACAATCAGCCGTGGGTCGCGCGTGGACAGATCGGGACTGATCTCCACCCAACTCTGCCCCTCATTGCTGGTCTTGAAGATCACTTCACACCCGTAGTACACGGTCGTGGGTTCGAACGCATCGAACGCCACAGGAGCCGTCCAGTGACAGCGGTGCTTCGAGAGGTTCGGCGCCGAGTCAAACGTGATCATGCTCGGCGAGACCGATCGCGCCGTGCCCTGACGCGCATCAAAGCGCGTCAACTTGTTGCCGTAGCAGGAACCCCAGACGATGTCGGCGTTATCGGGCTGCGGCTGCGTGAAGCCCGACTCGCATCCACCCAGGTACGTGTCCCACGCCGGGCCTCCGGCGCGACCACCACGACCGCCGCCACCACCTCCGCCGCCTCGGCCGACAGCCGCCGGAGCGGCAGGCTCCGGACCACCGATCCGGCCGTTACCGGTCTGTTCCGGACTCGTGCTCGGTCCACGCATGGTGCCGTCGTCCTGCCGGTTGCTGTAGATCCAGTACGGTACGCGGTTGTCCACCGCCACGTGATACATCTGCCCGTTCGGGAGACGCACGGACCGGGCACCCGCGGAAGTGACGATGCTGGCGCCGCCGTCATCGGTGAGGACGTAGCGTGTGCCGTCAGTGGGATCGAACCAGACGTCGTGACAATCGCCGCATCCGCCGCTGATCGGGAACAACTTGCCGCCATCCTTGGACCGATGGAAACCACTGTTCATGACGATGACGTCGTTCGGGTCCTGCGGATTGACGCCGAGGCGGATGTAATAACCCGCGCGACCGATCAGCGAACGATCCCAACTCACCACGTTGAACGAGGTGCCGCCGTCGTCAGACCGCCAGAGCGAACCCTGGTCCGCCGTCTGGATGAGTGCGTACATGCGACTGGAATCCGACGGCGCAATCGCCACGTCGATCTTGCCCACCGGCGAGCGCGGCATGCCGTTCTCCACCTTCTTCCAGGTGCCGCCTGCATCCTTGGTAATGTAGACCGCGCTGCCAGGCCCACCGCTGTACTGCTGCCAGGTCCGCTGCACCAGTTGCCAGCTTCCCGCAATGAGGATGTTCGGGTTCTTTGTGTCCATGGACAGGCCGGAGCACCCCGTGTCCTGATTCACGAACAGCGACTGCGTCCACGTCTTGCCGCCGTCAACGGTCTTGAAGACGCCACGCTCCTGCTGCGGTCCGGTCGCCCGGCCCACCGCGCACACGTACACGATGTTGGGATCGGTCGGGTGCACAATGACGCGGCCGATGCGCCCTGTGTCTTTCAGGCCCATGTGTGTCCACGTCGCACCGGCGTCCATCGACTTGTAGACGCCGTCGCCCATCACGTCGCTGGGACGAATGACCCAGCCTTCGCCCGTGCCGGCCCACACCTGGTTGTGATCGGAGGATGAAAGCGCCAGCGCGCCGATGGCCTGCACCGGCATGTTGTCGAAGACGGGCACGAAGGTGGCGCCGCTGTCGGTGGACTTCCAGATGCCGCCCGACGCGTTGCCAAGGTAATAGGTGGTGGGATCACCCGGCACACCCACGACTGATGCGACGCGTCCAGCCGGTGCCGGTCCCATGTAGCGGAACTTCAGCGGGTCCACCGCCTGCACCTGCGCGGCGCCACCACCGCCCCCGCGGCCTTGCGGCATTTCGCCGTCCGAGGTGGCAGCGCTCGCCTCAAGGGACGCCGACCCGTCAAACGACGGCGTGCTTGGAATGGCGAACATGGCGACCGTCATGGTCAGGAAAACGCACAAGGTGAGGAGAAGGCGGCTGGAACGAGAAGACATGGCAGGGAAACCTCTGTGCGACAGTCTACTGGAATGCAGAGATACTCCGAGGCGCGATACACTCCGCCCGAGCACCCATGCCGCACGTCTTTGAGATGTCACCCAGTGGCCGTGCCGCCTGTCGCGGCTGTGGCGAAAAGATTCCCAAGGGTGACCTTCGCTTCGGCGAGCGCCTTCCCAACCCGTACGCCGAAAACGACGGCGAGATGACGCACTGGTTCCATCTCGTGTGTGCCGCGTATCGACGCCCCGAGGCGCTCCTTGAAACCCTGGCGACAGCCACCGAGCCGATCCCGAACGCCGATCACCTTCGGGAACAGGCGCAGTTGGGTGTCACCCATCGTCGTCTCCCTCGCGTCAGCACCGCAGGTCGGGCTTCGTCAGGCCGCGCCACATGCCGTGCGTGCAAGGAACTGATCGCGAAAGACATCTGGCGCATCGCTCTCGTCTTCTACGACGATGGGCGGTTTGTGCCGTCGGGGTATATCCACGCTGGGTGCGCGGCGGCGTATCTGGAGACCACGGACATCATCGAGCGCGTGCGTCACTTTTCGCCGGAGTTGAGTGACGCGGATGTTGAGGGCCTGCGAGCGGCCCTCGCCCCCGCCGAGGCGTGAGCGCGCAAGCGCGAGGTAGGCCAGGACGGTCGTTGCCTCCAACACGACGCACACCAGCCCGGTTTGGTTGGGCGGCTGCGGTGGTGCTGACTGCCGCCGTTTCACAGGCCGGCCGGTAGACGTGGCAGGTGCGACATCGCCTCAGCCACTTTTGCTTCCGGGTACTCGTAGTCCTGCAACTGGCCTCGATGGTAGGCCTCGTACGCCATCATGTCGAAGTGCCCGTGTCCCGACAGGTTGAAGGCGATGACCTTCTTCTGCCCGTTCTGTTTGCAGATGAGCGCCTCGTCGATGGCGACGCGGATGGCATGCGCGCTCTCGGGAGCAGGGATGATGCCCTCGGCCTTCGAGAACTGCACCGCTGCGGCAAACGTGTCGAGTTGCCCGACGGCACGCGCTTCGATGTCGCCGTGCTCTACCAGCGCGCTGACGCTGGGAGACATGCCGTGATACCGCAGGCCGCCGGCATGGATACTCGGCGGGACAAAGGTATGTCCCAGCGTGTGCATTTTGACGATGGGGGCAGAGGCCGCCATGTCGCTCCAGTCGTAGGTGTACCGGCCGCGGGTCATACTTGGGCACGACGCCGGCTCGGCCGCGATGATCCGGCTCGTCTTTCCTGCCGTCAGGTTCTGGTGCAGAAACGGATAGGCAAAGCCCGCGAAGTTGGAGCCGCCACCTGCGCACCCGATGATAATGTCTGGATACTCGCCCGCCATTTCCATCTGTTGCAGGGCTTCCAGGCCGATGACCGTCTGGTGCATCAGCACATGGCCGAGCACGGAGCCCGGAGAGTACTTCTTGGCGCCACCGCTTGTGGCGGCCGCCTCCACCGCCTCTGAAAGCGCGAGGCCAAGCGTGCCCGGGCTATCGGGTTCGTGGGCCAGCACGGCGCGCCCGGCATGGGTGCGGTCGCTCGGGCTGCCGTACACCTGGGCGCCGAAGTTCTCCATGATGATCCGGCGATACGGCTTCTGGCCGTAGCTGAGCTTCACCATGAACACTTCCAGATCCATGTTGAAAAAATTGCACGCCATCGCCATGGCCGCGCCCCACTGACCGGCGCCGGTCTCGGTGGTCATGGCTTTGGTGCCGGCTTCTTTGTTGTAGAACGCCTGCGGCACTGCGGTGTTGGGTTTGTGCGAGCCCACCGGCGACACGCCTTCGTACTTGTAGTAGATGTGCGCCGGCGTATCGAGCATCCGCTCGAGTCGCACCGCGCGCAGTAGTGGTGTGGGCCGCCACAGCTTGTAGATCTCGCGCACCGGTTCGGGAATCTCGACATACCGCTCGGCGCTGACTTCCTGCAGGATCAGGCTCATCGGGAACAGGACGCTGAGAAAGTCTGGCGTCAGCGGTTCCATGGTGCCGGGATGCAGGAATGGCGGCAGCGGCACCGGCATGTCCGCGTTGATGTTGTACCAGGCTTTGGGAAGCTTGCTCTCATCCAGCAGGTACTGGTGTCGCTCGCCCACGTGTGTCTCCTTCAGATTGACGCGCGCCACACGGTACCACACCCCACCGTGAAACGAGCGGGGCTCGCGCACCGCTCCTGACGCCGCGACCGTCGGGTGCGGCGCACGTTGGGCCTCATTTGTTGAGCGACAGCGTCGCGATTGATTGCTAGTAACCGCGCATGAGCTTTCCTTCTGAAACGCCGTCACCCTTGCCGTCGGTCAGCCACTCGCGCGACCTGTTCCGGATGGCGCGTCGCATACCCAACCGCACGAGGCCCACTCAGCGACCAGCCGACTAGCGAAATCGTGCGAGAGCATGGTCGGCACGAACTGTGCCTGTTGCGCCTTGGGAAAGTTGCAGGGGTCGTCCATCTGCGACGGACGAGTTGAGCGACCGTGCGGCATAGACTTCCCCCATGCCTCCCGTCCCAAGGTGGGCGGTGATTTCATAGTGCGAGAGTTTGCTGCCGATCATTGAATGGCGGGAGAATAGCTTTTCGCGACGATGGGGACGTAGGTCACGGCCGAGCGGGGTCGGCGCCAGGTATTCGCACGTCGCGATTCTACGTCCATCGGTCTA
>JBKJQX010000035.1:0-3750 GCA_046594875.1 Vicinamibacterales bacterium | reverse complement strand
GCGACGCGATGCCGTGCCCGCCTCCGGCACTACGTGACCCGATGGGGGTGTCCGCCCCTGTCACTTGGATCGCTTCATCGACCAGGGAATTTCGATCACCTGGCCACCCATGTCGGCCGAGGCAGTGCCCGAAATCGCATCCCCCACGAGCTTGCCGGTCATACCGTAGGCCATCGCGCTGCCGTCCGGTCGCTGTCGCGTCACCACGAACTTCACGACGCCCTCTTTGATGGTGCCGTCTGTGACCGGCCAGACGCGGCCATCTGGAAGTTTCATCTCGCCAGTCAGCTTCTCCCCGTCTGCCTTGAACGTGACGGTGGCCGCCACCTGACCCATCTCGCTGTCCATCACAAACGCCCACGTCCCATTGATCCCGGTCTGCGCGGCAAGCGCCACCATCGTCACCATCACCCACGCTGCTGTCATCACTCTCGCTCGCATGTATCCCCGCTTCTCCAGCCGAGTCGTTCGGCATGCTCCAATTTACTCACGGCCCGGACGAATGTGCCAAGTGGAAGGTGGCCGGCCTTCCGGGCGATCTCCAGCCTCAGGCGGCGCGGGCGTTGCCGTGGCCTTCGTCCGGATACCAGACGAGCCGCACGGTCGTGCCGTGCAGTTTCATGTGGCGATAGAGCACGTGCCCACCTTCGATACGTTGCACGCCTGCACCCTGCCCTTGTAGGGAAACGTCGTCGAGATGGTGCCGGGCGTGCCGCGTTCGTTGCCACATCACATGCGCCTCCCACTTTCGTCGGACGCCATCCCCTGCTACTCTTCTCGCGGCAATGCTCAGGACAATCAGCGCGTATCAGAACGCAGAAGTCAATGCGAGGGTGAGCTGCCAGTAGTCCGGCGCGCGGGCCGTTCGACCGCGATCGCCACGTTGGTCGTGTTGTCCGCGGCTGTGCAGGCGCAGGACTGGCCGCAGATCCTCGGCCCGTCCAGGAATGGCGTGTACGCCGGACCACCGCTTGCCACAGACTGGGGCGCGGGTGGCCCGAAGGTCGTCTGGCGAAGAACCGTCGGACACGGACTCAGCGGCCCCGTGGTCGTGGCCAACCGCGTCATCCTCTTCCACCGGCTCGGCAACCGGGAGGTGGTCGAAGCGATGGAGACAACGACCGGCGCCACACAGTGGCGCCATGACTACGCCACCACCTACCGCGATGACTTCGGGTTCGACGATGGCCCTCGGGCGGTGCCGGTGGTCGTGGACAATGTGGTCTATACCTACGGCGCCGAAGGAGTGTTGCACGCCGTCAGCCTGTCCACCGGCAAGGCGCTGTGGACTGTCGATGCCATGACGCGTTATCGGGTGCCCAAGAACTTCTTCGGCGCCGGCGGATCACCGGTGGTCGAGGATGGACGCGTCATCGCCAACATCGGTGGTCCCGACGCCGGCATCGTGGCCTTCGACGCGAAGACCGGACGAGAACTGTGGACCGCCACCACGGACGACGCCAGTTATTCGTCCGGGGTGACTACGACGATCGGCGGCCGACGCCTCGCCCTGTTCTTGACGCGGGCGGGACTGGTTGGCCTTGCGCCGGCCACGGGCGAGGTGGTGCTGCGACTGCGGTGGCAAGCGCGGTCGGCGTCGTCAGTCAACGCCGCGTCGCCGCTCGTCGTTGGCGACCGCGTGTTCATCTCGGCACAGTACGGCCCAGGGGCCGGAGTCTTCCGCATGGGCGCCGGAGCCCTCACGGAACTCTGGTCATCGGACGACGCGCTGTCGACGCACTACGCGACAAGCGTGCACTACGCCGGCACGCTCTTCGGCTATCACGGACGCCAGGAACTTGGCCCCAGCCTGCGCGCGGTGGATTTGGCCACGGGCAAGGTCCGCTGGACGGTCGATCAGTTTCGCGCGGGAAGCATCACGCTGGCGGGCGACGTCCTGGTACTGATGCGCGAATCGGGTGAACTGATTGTCGCCGACGCCTCACCGGACGGATTCCGGCTCAAGGCGTCAGCACGCGTTCTGCCTGGCACGGTCCGCGCGCTCCCGGCGATTGCCGGCGGGTATCTCTTCGTGCGCAATGCGGACACGCTGGTGTGCCTGGACCTGCGGGCGGCACGATGATGGCTCTGGTCCTCGCGCTGGTGATGCTGGCGGGCACGCTGCAACCCGCAAGCGGACAGTCGGTCGGGCACATCCTGGACGTTGCGGTCGCGCACTTCAGAGCCGGTCGAATCACCGACGCCGTGGCGGGTTTCGATCGCGTGGCCGCGCTCCAGCCGGAGGCGGCAGCGCTGCTCTGGCAACGGGGCATCGCGTTGTACTACGCGGGCCGCTTCGAGGCGTGCCGGCTTCAATTCGAATCGCATCGCACCGTCAATCCGGCCGACGTCGAAAATGCGGCGTGGCACTTCCTGTGTGTCGCGAAAGCCGAGTCGCCGGCCGCGGCCAGGGCGAAGATGTTGCCGGTCGAACCCGACGGGCGGGTGCCGATGCGTGAAATCGATCTGATGTTCCGGGGACGACTCGATCCGGCCGACGTGCTCCGGGTGGCTGCCGGTCGTCCACAAGCCGAGTTCTACGCGCATCTCTATGTTGGCCTCTATCTGGAATCCACGGGCGACGCGGCGCGTGGCCTTGCCGAAATCCGCATGGCGGCATCAGCCCCCTACACTCGTGTCGGCGGATACATGCATGACGTTGCGCGCGTGCATCTACTGACGCGCTGACGCATCAATCCTGGGCGATTACCGACCATTCGTGCCGCATGCGCGGCAGTGATCACATCGCTGTTGATTTTCGCCGTAACCGTCCGATCGAGATCTTCGTTGGTGATTCGTGGAGCGGCCGCCGGCTCGGGTGCCTTGCTGTCGCCGCCCCTGGTTCACTGGTCTCACTGCGCCCTGATGAATTGTAGGAAGTCGCGGGGGTGTTGGCTGGCCCAACCGGACACCACTCTGGTGCCACATCAGCGCGCCGATGATGGGTCGCAGTAGTTGCCCGTATAGTCGCGGCATCGATCAAGTTTGAACGTTGGGTCCACCGCCGGCGTGCAGACGCCCCATGCCCTGCTCAGTCGTCACTAACGGCGAAGCGAAAAAGGACCCCCACCAACCTTCGCTCATCACTGCCCGCGAAAGTTACCCACCCGCCGCGCGACGCCGCCACTCTCATGAAATAATCCTCGCCTCCATGCTCCTGGCACCCGGCACCCGTATTGGCGCCTATGACGTGATCGTCCCGATCGGCGCGGGCGGCATGGGCGAGGTCTATCGCGCGCGCGATTCCCGGCTCGAACGCGACGTCGCCCTGAAGATCCTGCCGCCGGACCTGGCCACCGACGAATCGCGCGTGCGGCGATTCGAGCAGGAAGCGAAGGCCGCGGCCGCGCTCAGCCACCCCAACATCCTCGCCGTGTACGACATCGGTCGCTCGGACAACGTGACGTACGTCGTGTCGGAACTGCTGGAAGGCAGCACCCTTCGCGAGGCCCTCGCCAATCCAGTGCCGCCTGCGCGTGCCTGCGCATGGGCCGCCCAGGTGGCGCTTGGACTCTCGGCGGCCCACGCCAGGCAGATCGTTCATCGCGACATCAAACCGGAAAACCTCTTCCTCACTGCCGACGGTCGCGTAAAGATTCTTGATTTCGGGCTGGCACGCGTGGGCGTACCACCGTCTGCTAATAGCGAGACGGTGATGTCGCCAACGCCGAACACGCAGGCCGGGATGGTGCTTGGCACCGTCGCGTACATGTCTCCCGAGCAGGCGCGCGTCCGCCGACACGCCGCGCG
>JBKJQX010000053.1:0-5201 GCA_046594875.1 Vicinamibacterales bacterium | reverse complement strand
GTCAACAAGCTCGATCAGCCCGGCCGAGAGCCGCTCGAGTTGATCGAGCTTGTTGACGAAGGTGAGAATGGGCAGTTGATGCCGCTTGCACACCTCAAACAGTTTTCGCGTCTGGGCCTCGATGCCCTTGGCCGCGTCAATAACCATCACGACGGAGTCGGCGGCAAAGAGCGCCCGGTAGGTATCCTCGCTGAAATCCTGGTGGCCCGGCGTGTCGAGCAGCGAGACGCGGAAGCCCTCGAGGTCGAACTCGAGCGCGGTCGAGGTCAGCGAGATGCCGCGCTGCTGCTCCATCTCCATCCAGTCGGACACCACATGCCGGCGGCTCTTTCGTCCGCGAACGGCGCCCGCCAGTTCAATGGCGCCCGCGTACAGCAGGATCTTCTCAGTGAGCGTGCTCTTGCCAGCGTCCGGGTGCGAAATGATGGCAAACGTGCGCCGCCGGGCGACCTGGGCGGAAAGCTCTTCTGTAGACGGCTGGACTGATGACATCGACAACTGTCAAGTCTACAGCGCACTTGTGCCCTTGTGCACCCGGGCGTCTGGGACACAGTGAGCATTACAATAGAGCTGATGACCCCCTTGACTCAGCTGTCGACTCTGGCCGAACTCGACGCGGCGCTTGCGGGGTCGGCATCGCGTCCAATCCTGATCTTCAAACACAGCGCCACATGTGGGACGAGTGCGCTCGCCCACGAAGAGCTCGACGAAATTCTCGGGTTGATCCAGGAAGAGGCGCTGCCGGTGGACGTGTTCGTGGTGGGCGTGCAGACAGCCCGCCCGGTCTCCAACGCGATCGAGACGCGGCTGCGGGTTCGACACGAGTCACCGCAAGTGCTGCTCATCAGCAACGGCCAGGTGATTTGGCGAGCCTCACACTTCAGGGTGACGGCCAAAGCAATGGCTACGGCACTCCGACAGCACGTTCCTGCCTTAACGCCAGCAGCGCGATAGCGCCTCAGCGCGAGCGCCTGGCGAGCCTCGCTTCGAGCGCAAGCCCCTTATTGAGTTCGCGCTCGGCCGCGGCCGCTTGCCCGCGTTTCATCAGCACCCCGCCGATGACAAAGTGCCCTAGCGCAGACGTCTGTCCTTCAGGCTCGAGCGCCAACCCCTTCCGCGCGTTGCTCTCCGCGTCGTCAAGTGCCTTGCCCTCATCGAGCAGGGCCTTTGCGAGGTAGAAGAACCCTTCGGCAAACTCTGGATTGGTTTCAACGGCCTTCTTGTAGAGATCAACGGCCGCCGATGACATGCCCTTGCGAGCCTTGAGCCGTCCCAGATTGAAGATGGCCTTGTAGGCCGTGGGGTGTCGCTCGATTTCGGTTCGATACTCCGCATCCGCCGCAACATCGTCGCCCCGCGCTTCCGCGATGAGCGCCAGGTTGAAGTGCGCCAGACGGACGTCGGCTTTGAGGGCCAGCGCTTCCTTCAGGCGCTGTTCCGCCTGAGCCAGCTGGCCCCGCTCGAACGCGATGACGCCCGCGGCCACGACAGCTGAAGCCAGCTTCGGATCGATCGCCAGCGCCTGCACAAACTCCGGCTCGGCTCGCGCGAAGTTGCCCTGGTCCATGTAGATCTCGCCGATCTGATACCGGACGAACGCGTTCTTCGGATCGATCATCACGTAGCGCTCGTAACCGGCCAGCGCGGCATCATCCTTGCCCATCCGCCGATAGGCGTTGGCCATGTTGATGATTGCCAGGTCGTAGTCTGGCTTGAGATCGAGCGCGTGTCTGAACTGCGTGATGGCTTCCGGGAACTTGCCGGCCTTGAAATATTCATTGCCGAGCATGAACCACGCGTCAATGACCTTCGGGTCTTCCTTCACAACGCGCTGAAGCATCGTGATGGCCGTGGTCCCCGCATCGGCGTCCTTCGCTACGTCTCGGGCGGTGGTCATCAGATTGAAGAGATCGATCTTGTCCTTCGGATCCGCACGGTCACTGGCGGGACCCTCCGCAGTGGCGACAAACGATCCGACGTAGCCCAACGCGGCGAGGCGGGCACGCGTCTCGGGATCCACGTCCTCGTTCTTCGGAGGCGCGGGCGCGCCGGCCGCCATCGTGCGCTTCTGTTCGCGAAGGTTGCGCAACATGGCATCGCCCACCGCGCGGCGTTCCTGGAAAATATTGGTCAGTTCTTTCGGATCGCGCTCCAGGTCGTAGAGTTCGGGCCGCGGCGCATCGATCAACTTGTAGCGGTCGGACCGTATCGCCGTGAGTTCACTCCACCCGTAGTGATGAAGGGGATACATCGCCTCACCGTAGCCCTCCATCGAGACATTGGGCAGCTCGCTTGCTCCGGCCAGCAATGGCGACAGGCTCACGCCGGCCAACCCATCGGGCGTTGGAATCTGCAGCAGGTCCAGCACCGTGGGCAGGATGTCCACGGTCCTGACCGGCTGCGACACCCTCCGGCCCGCCGTATTGCTGAAGGGCGCGTGGACGATGAGCGGGACGTGCATCGAGCTTTCATACACAAAGAAACCGTGCGTCTCTTCGCCGTGCTCGCCCAGTCCTTCGCCGTGATCGCCGGACACAATCACGATGGTCTTGTCGGCCAGGCCCCGGTCTTTCAGGAACGCCAGCACCCGGCCCACCTGGGCATCGGTGAACGCGATGGCACCCCGATACGGGTGACCCTTGTATTCGCTGCGATACGGCTCGGGCGATTCGTAGGGGGCATGCGGGTCGTAAAGATGCAGCCATGAAAAAAACCGCTGCCCGGCCACCCCATCCATCCACTTCAGTGCCAGGTCCACCACTTCGTTTCCGGGCCGTTTCACGCTGGCCAGCGACATCGCCTTGACGTTGGTCAGGTCGAAGTCATCCTGATAGGCGGCAAAGCCCTGATCGAGCCCCCACTTACTGTCCAGGACAAACGCGCCGACCGTTGCACCTGACGTAAAGCCTTGAGCCGAAAGGATTTCCGCCATCGTGACCTGTTCAGGCCCCAGGAAGAAACCGCCATTGTCCCTTACGCCATGCCGGGGGGGAAACTGGCCCGTCATGATGCTGCTATGGGCCGGTAGCGTCAGCGGGGCCGAGGTCATGGCCTGCTCAAACACCACGCCTTCTCGAGCCAGCTGATCCAGATTCGGGGTGCTGACGTCCTTGCTTCCGTAGGTCCCGAGATGGTCGGCTCTCAGCGTGTCGAGCGTGAGCAAGACGACGTTGAGGTTTGAGCGGGAGACGCCGCGGGCAAGTGCCCCGAGGGTTGTCCCACCAACGGACACCTGGGTTCGGGGCCAGACCCACCAAGCTGTGCCGGCCGCGGCCAGGAGGACCACGCTGGCTAGACCCGCCAGCAATGGTTTGTGGCGGCGGGGCGTCGAGGAAGGCATGGACCGCATGGTAACGCACCCGTAAATTGGCTCTGGCATTTCCGTGCACTCGGAGCGAACATAGGGAACGCAATTCTCACTGGAGAGGGCTCAACCCATGGACTGTGGATACTGTTACGTGCACTTCCGTCGCCTGGTTGGTGTTGGTGTAATCACAACCTTCCTGGTTACGGCGTTCGTCCCCGCGATGGCCGCATCGCAGGAGCAACCTACTGGCTCACTTCCGTTTTCGAATAAATCGATTGCGAAGGTGGTGGCAAATACGACACCGGATTCCCTGGTTCGCACTGATTCAACGGCGGCCGCGTCGAAGACTCCTGCCCAGGCGACGAAGTCGGGGTCGTTTTTCAAGACACGCACAGGCGTGGTGGTGCTTGCCATCATGGCGGTGGGGACCGGTTATGCGCTGTATTCAGCCAAAGAGGACCGCATTCGCGGTTCCATTCGCTAGGAGCGTGGTGTGATGATGACGAACAGATTGTTGAGACGGACGGTTCTCAGCGCTGCGGCGCTGCTGTTTGCGTTGACGGCGGCCAGTGCGTCGGCCCAGACGCTGACGGGCATAATCTCCGGCCGCGTGACGGATGCACAAGGAGGCGCTCTTCCGGGCGTGGTGGTCACGCTGAACAGCGGCAAGGGTCAGGCCACGCAGACCACGGACGCGCAGGGTGACTTCCGCTTCCTCGGACTCGAGAGCGGCATCTATGAAGTGCGCACAATGCTGCAGGGTTTCAAACCGAGGGTCCAGTCCAACCTCGAAATCACCATCGGCAAGACAATCGATCTCAAACTGGCGCTTGAAGTAGGCGGTGTCAGCGAAGCCATCACGGTTGTCGGCTCGACCGCGAAGGTTGATACCACCACGACGGCAACCGACACCAGCCTTTCGCAGGAACTGCTGTTCAGCATGCCGATCTCGCGAGCCAACCCGGCCGTGAGCATCCTCAACTACGCGCCTGGGATCAACAGCAGCTCGGCGTTTGGCGGCGCGTCCGGCACCGCCAACGCGCTCCTGGTCGATGGCGTGGACGTGCGCGATCCCGAGGGTGGCACGCCCTGGGTCTTCTTCAACTACAACATCATCGATCAGGTGCAGGTCGGCTCGCTGGGCCAGACGGCTGAGTTTGGCGGTTTCTCGGGCGCCGTGATCAATACGGTAACCAAATCCGGAAGCAACAGATTTTCCGGGCTGTTCGAACAGCGCTACTCGAGCAAGGATTTCCGTGGCAACAACGTCAAGGGTCTCAAGCTGAACAACGCACTGGTGACAACGTTGAATCCGGCTCTCAAGGTGACGGGCATTGACAGCCTCAAGGACTACACCGTCCAGATGGGCGGTCCGATCCGCGCGAACAAGGCGTTTTTCTTTGGCAGCGTTCAGCGGTATGCCATCAAGGAGGATCCGGATGGTCCGCGCACGCTGCGAACGGAAGTGAGCCCCCGTTTCAACGGCAAGCTGACTCTTCAGCCGTCGGCGTCCGACAACATCGTCTTTTCCTTCCAGTTCGACCAGTACAACCAGGGAGGCCGCACGGGCCTGGGTGGCGTTGCCGGCACGACTGACTTTCGCGCCATTCAACAGGACTCGCCCGAGTGGGTCTACAACGGCCAGTACCGAAAAGTGATTGGCAACAGTGCCGTCCTTGAGGCGAAGTACACGGGGTACTGGGGCTACTTTGACCTCGATCCCCTGAACTCGGTGTCGGCCCGCCTGGACGGCGACACGGGCGCGTACAGCGGAGGTGCCGGATACAGCGCGCAGTACGACCGCACCCGCAATCAACTCAATGCATCCTTGTCGAAGTACGCGGAGGCCAAGGGCAGGCATGCCTTCAAGTTCGGCGTGGAAATCGAGCGCAGC
>JBKJQX010000229.1:0-14668 GCA_046594875.1 Vicinamibacterales bacterium | reverse complement strand
CGCCCATGTACGGCTCGTAATGCACCAGCCCCGACTCAGCCAGCGCCTTCATCATGGTGGTGGCCGTGCCAGGCACGACGCCAAGCGCAGACGCCAGTTGGCCCATGGGGACCAGCGACGGGCTTGTCTGGGCAGCCTGGGCGAGGTGGATGGTCTTGAGGTAGTTCTCCACCGTCTGTGACGGAAGCATGAGAACCATTATCGGCCACAATGCCCATGTGAGGCTGGAGCGCGCGTTTGATTCTCCTGAGGACAAGCGGCGTTATGTCCGGCGCCTGTTTGCCACCATCGCCGCACGTTACGACCTGATCACCCGCGTGCTCTCGTTCGGCCTCGACCAGCGCTGGAAGGCGCGCCTGGTGGAGGCGACCGGCGCGACGAGCGGTTCACGGGCGCTGGATCTTGCCTGTGGCACGGGCGACCTCGCGCATCGATTGGCGGCGCGTGGCGCTTCCGTCACCGGGCTCGACGTGACGCCGGCCATGCTCGTCCTCGCGCGTGCGAAGCCGGCAAGTGCCGGCATTGGTTGGGTGGCTGCCGACATGACGGCGCTGCCGCTGCCCGACCGCTCGGTCGACGTGATCACCACCGGTTACGGGCTACGGAATGTGCCGGACCTGCGGCTCGCTTTGTCAGAGGCCTACCGCGTGTTGGATGACAACGGTCGCCTCGCGTCACTTGACTTCAATCGGCCGGAATCCGCGATCGTGCGCGGCCCGTACCTGGCGTATCTCACGGTCGTCGGGTCTGCCCTCGGATGGCTGCTGCATCGCGACCCCGACACCTATCGCTACATTCCGGCGTCGATCAAGCGATATCCCGGCGCGGCGGGCGTGGCTCGTCTGATGGAAGACGCGGGATTTACGGACGTGCGGGTGGTGCCGGTGTTAGGTGGCCTGATGGCGATTCATCTGGCGACTAAACGGCCAATCGCAGGAATCAGGAACGGCAGCAGGTCTGAGTCCTGAAGGTCGGCGATGGCCTTGCCCGGCGCGATCGGCGCCTCTTCCACCACGACGTTGCGCCGGCCCACAGTGGCGCTCGACCGCCCCAGCACTCGCGGCGGCCGCACACTTGTGTCGAGCACGAATTCGATGAAGTCATCCGCCGACGACTCAGACGCGATCCGCGCCGAATCTGCGGGTGTCTGCGCCTGAAACGGCAGCCGTTCGGCACGCAGGATCTGCACCGTCTGCACCACTAGCGGCCCGGCGACCTCAACAATGAACGTGGCGTAGGCGCCGTGCGCCGCATCACCGCTCTGGCGGCGTTCCACCGCCGCTCGCTGCGCGCGTTCAATTTCTCTGAGGATCTGCTGGCGGAGTTCGGCGACTTCCATAGCCCTTCAGCGTACTACGTTCGCAGCACGCCCACCGCGCCGGATGCGGCCAGGGCGGCAATTCGTTCGCGCGCGTAGCCGAGGTCGCCCTCGAGCACGGCGGCCGTGTGTTCACCCAGACGCGGCGGCGGCGTGCGTACGGACCCAGGTGTTTCCGACAGCTTGACCGGCACGCCAAGCACTTGCAGGGGACCGATGGTGGGATGGACGACGGATTCGACCATGGCCCGGGCCAGAATCTGGGGATCCTCGAGGGCTTCGCCCACCGAACGCACCGCGCCGCACGGTACGCCGGCGCCGCGCAGGCGCGTGGTCCATCCCGCGGCTGTGTCGGTCGCCAGCACACGATTCACGACGACCTCGAGCGCGTCGATGTGCTGGACTCGGCCGCTGTTTGTGGCGAACCTGGGATCGGCGGCCGCCTCAGGGAGTCCGGCCACGAGGCAGAAGCGCTGGAACTGGTCGTCGTTTCCAACGCCGAGCACCAGCACGCCATCGGCAGTGGCAAAAGTGTTGTACGGCGCAATAGCTGCGTGTTTGTTGCCAAGGCGATCTGGCGATACGCTGGTGGCGAGGTAACGCCCGGCCTGATACGTCAGCAGCGCCGCGCACGAATCCAGCAGGCTGATGTCCACATGCTGGCCCTTGCCCGTGCGGCCCTTCGCGATCATCGCGAGCAGCAGGCCCTGGAACGCAAACATGCCGGCCGCGATGTCGGCAATCGCCACGCCCAGGCGCACGGCCGGGCCATCGGGTGCGCCGGTCACACTCATCAATCCGCCTTCGGCTTGAATCACCGCGTCGTAGCCGGCTTCTTCGCGCCGTGGTCCGGTGTGCCCAAAGCCTGAGATGGACACATAGATCAGCCCGGGATGTCTGGCCGACACCGCGCCGTAACCGAGGCCACGATCGCCCAGCGTGCCGGGCCGGAAGTTTTCGACCAGGACGTCGGCCCGGTCGATGAGGGCGTCAAGCACCGCGCGCCCATCGGGTGTGGTGTAGTCGAGCGCCACGCTTTCCTTGTTGCGGTTGACGCTCAGGTAATACGAGCTCTCGCCTTCAAGAAACGGCGGACCCCACGCGCGCGTGTCATCGCCGCGGCGCGGATGCTCGATCTTAATGACGCGCGCGCCCATGTCAGCGGCGAGCATGGTGCAGTACGGACCGGACAGGACGCGCGTCAGATCCAAGATGGTGATGCCAGCCAGCGGGCTGTTGTCAGGCTCGGAAAAGACGTCGGGTGTCTTTTTCACCGACCGTCCTCTTAAAAAACACCCGACGTCTTTTCCGAAGTCGCGGCTGCCGCGACCGCGATCAAATCTGCAAACAACGCATAGGCGGTTTTCTCCAGTCCACCATCCCGCTGCGTGATCACCACGCGCCCCAGGATGTCCGTGTCAATCTCCAGGGCATTCGCTTGTCCTTCAAGACTCCCGAGCGGATCGCTGACGGCGAGGGTTTCCAGTTGCACGATCGCCGTCACCCCCGCGTCGGTCCGGGTGGCACGGCCCACCAGCTTCACGCGGCGACCCTCTGCGACCGCCGCGAGCACTCGCGGGGCGTCGGCCGCCGAGATCCCTTCGCGCTGCACATCGCGCGGCGTGATGCCGGCATCCATCCAGACGTTGGCCAGCGCGGCCACTTTCGCCGCGGCGTCCCAGCCGTTCACGTCCAACGAGGCGTCAGCTTCTGCCACGCCTTCGGCCTGCATGCGGGCCAGCGCCGTGTCGAAGGCTTCGCCGCGTTCCATCGCCGTAAGAATGTGGTTGGTGGTGCTGTTCACCACGCCGCGGAACGATCGGATCACCACACCCGGCATCGTCTCGCGAACGAGATTGAACACCGGGATGCCGTCCATCACCGCGCCTTCGAAAAAAAACTGCAGTCCGGCGGATCGAGCCTCGGCAGCCAGCGCGCGATAGGCATGCGCCACGGGCCCCTTGTTGGCGCTGATCACGTGGGCGCCCGCGCCAAAAGCGGCACTGATGTGCGAAATCGCAGGCTCCCCAGACTGGACGTCGAGAGGAGTCGTCTCAACTATTACGCGGGTCTCGGTGTCGAGGGAGCCAAGCTGGTCGATGAGGTCATATGCCGAACGCGATGTCGAGCCTGGCCCAACCAGGCCGCCGCCGGCCACCCGTTGCGCCGCTTGTACGGCGTCGAGGCCCGCCCTGCCGAATACGACGCCATGATGACCAGTCGCGATCCCCACCACGGTGACCTCGATGCCGCGGGCGTCGAGCGCCGGCTTCAGTTCATGCAGCAGCTGCGCAAACCTCCGGCCGACATGACCGAACCCGATGAGTGCCAACGCGATACGCAATCGGCGTAAAGTGTATCGAGGATTCCATCACCATGCGAAACAGCGTCCGTTTGTTGAGTGCCGTGTCGTTCGCCGCCGTTCTCGCAGGAGCCACGCCCGTGCTGGCGCAGCCGGTCCCACCACCGCCCTCTGTGGTCGTGGCCACGGGCGAGCACCGCATGAAGGTGGCACCCGACCAGGCCTGGGCCACGGTGTCGCTTGAGACGCGGGATTCGCGGGGGGCCGAGGCGCGCCGCCTGGGCGCAGCGGCGATGACATCGGTCATGGCCACGCTCAGGAAGGCCGGTCTCGACGGCGATGCCATTCAGACGATTGGCATCTCGTTGCATCCAGAGTACGAGTATACGAACGGTCGCCAGCGCACCAAGGGGATGATCATGTCGAATCAAATCCAGGTGCGGATCGACGACATCTCGAAGGTGGCCGACGTACTGGACGCGGTTGGCGGGCTGACGCTGCCGGCGTCTTCAACCCTGACGGTCGGCGGGTTGCGATTTGATCTGAAGAACCGGGCCGGAGTTCAGCGCGATGCGCTGCGATTGGCAGTGGAAGACGCCTCGGCGCGAGCCAAGTCGATGGCCGCTGGCGCGGGCATGTCCGTTGGCCGCACCCTTCGCATCGAAGAGGCGGGCGCCGAAGGTCAGATGAAGTTCCCGCAGGAGCAGTTCATGATGGCGCGGGCCGGCCAGGCCGATGCCTCAATGCCGACGCCCATCTCGCCGTCGGACATCGAGATTCGTGCGCAGGTGAGGGTGACCGTCGAGATCAAATAGGCCGAGCTTGGCTCGAGTCGTCGTCTTCGTCGCTGCCCAGGTCGAGCAGCGTGAGTTCGCCCTTCTGCACGCGACGCATCGAGAGGTGCAGGGGATCGGGCGCTTCAAGTTCCTTGGTTGAACTCACGCCCAGTTCCTTGAATCGCCGCGCGCCCGGCAACACTTTCTGCTCAAGCGATCCGATGAACCGGTCGTAGCTGTCGGCCGCTTGTTTGATGCCGTAGCCCACCTTGTCGAGGTGGTCCACCATGGTGGCCAGGCGATCGTAGAGCTCTCGGCCCAGTTGTTGAATCTCTTCCGCGTTGACGGCCAGTTGCTGCTGCTTCCAGCCGTACGCCACCGCGCGCAGCACGGCGACCAGGGTCATGGGCGTGGCCGGCACCACTCGCATGGTGGACGAAAACTCCAGCAGCGTCGCGTCGCGCTCGAAGGCGGCGGCCAGCAGTGGCTCGATCGGCAGGAACATCACCACAAACTCAGGCGAGGGCTGGAACTGCGCCCAATACTCCTTGCTGCCCAGCGACCGCACGTGTTCGCGCACCTGCCGTGCGTGCGCGCCCAACTGCACATCGCGCTCCGCATCGTCGCGTGCGGTCGAGGCGCGAAGGTAGGCGTCAATCGGCACCTTCGAGTCGATGACGATGCTGGCGCCGCCGGGGAGGCGGACGATCATGTCGGGCGTCAACCGCGCGCCGGTGTCGGTGGTGGCCTGCGGCTGTTCCTCGAAGTCGCAGTGCGCGAGCATGCCCGACATTTCGACGACGCGGCGCAGCTGGACCTCGCCCCACTTGCCGCGAGCGTTCGGTGAGCGCAGCGCTTGCGAGAGGCCTTCGGTGGTTTTGCGCAGGTGCTCCTGCGACACCGCGAGGCCGCTGAGTTGCGAGGCGACCGCCTTGAAGGAACCTTCGCGTTCGCGATCGGCGGACGCCACCTGCGTCTGCACTCGGCCGAGGGTTTCGCGCATGGGCTGCAGCAGCGCCTCGGCTCGTTGAACGAATTCCGTGCGGTTCTCACGCAGGGCATCCTGCGAAAGGGCCGCGAACGATTCACGCAGGCGCGACTGGGTCTCGGCGGCGGCCTGCCGCTGCACATCCTGTTCGGCGGCCGAGCGTCGCGAGGCGTCGAGTTCCGCCGCCAGGCGGGCCATGTCGGCCGACAAACGCTGCCGTCCAATGAGGAACCAGATGGCGGCGGCTGCCGCCCCGAGCGCGGCGCCGACCACGAGAAAGAGCAGGTTCTGGGTCATGAAACTGTTTTATGCTCGCTGCGTGACAGCCCCGGTCACAGCGCGAGTCACGGCCTTCGATCGCCTTCGAGGACTGATTATGGTCCTGATGGCGATCGATCACGCGGCCTTTTTCATTGCGCGTGTGCATCCTGCCGAGACCTGGGCGGCCCCGCCGCCTTATTACGCCGACGTGACGGCGTTTCTCACGCGATGGCTCACACACCTGTGCGCGCCGGGCTTCTTCATGCTGATGGGGATTGGCCTGGTGTGGTTTGCCGAGAGCCGGCGGGCGGCGGGATGGTCGTCCGGCCGGATTACGCGTTTCTTTGTGACGCGCGGCGCCATGTTGCTGGTGGTGCAGCACGTGCTTGAGAACCCGGCGTGGGTGATGGGTCTGGTGTCGTTGGACCCGGCCGTCGGTGCCGCGCAGTCCGTGTTGCCCGGCGTGCCTGCCAACATCATGGTGGGCCTGGCCGTGTTGAGTGCGCTGGGCATCGCCATGATCTTCTGGGGCATCTGCTGGCGGCTGCCGCTGTGGGCGATCGGTGCCGTCTGTGCCGCCGCGTTCTGGCTGAGCCGCGTGATGCTTCCCGATATCTCGGCAAGCTCCCAGGCCATACCCCTCTGGAAGCTGTTGCTCTTCGTCCCCGGTCAAGGCGGCATTGTCCAGAACATGTATCCGTGGGTGATCTGGCTGGTGCCGGCTGGCGTTGGCGTCGCGCTTGGTCGGGTGTTTCAGCGGGAACCGCGGCGCATGAGTGTGGTGGCTGCCGCGGCGGCAGTGGCAGCGGTGGGTGCGTTTGTCGTGATGCGATTGGCCGGAGTGGGCGAGGTGCATACGCCTGCCCCTGGCCTGATGGGCTGGTTGAGCGTCACGAAATACCCACCCACGGAAGCCTTTCTGGCGCTGATGCTCGGCCTGGATTTGGCGATCCTCGCGGTGCTCTCGATGTGGCCGTCGCGATGGTTTGCCCCTCTCGAGGTCTACGGCCGCGTGCCGTTCTTCTTTTACCTCGCGCATCTCTGGGTGTTTAGCGCCATCAGTTGGGCGTTCCCGTCGGGCACGTCGTTTGCGGTGATGTATCTGGTGTGGGCCGTCGTGATCGCGGCGCTCTATCCAGCGTGCGCCGCCTACGCCCGCTTCAAGTTCGCCAAACCTGCGACGTCACTTTGGAGGATGTTTTAGGGGGACGGGTGTGTTTTCCACAGAAACGCTTGAAATGGGGACAGGTCTGGGGAAAGAAAAAGACGTCGGGTGTCTTTTTGCCTGTCGGCATCAAAAAGACACCCGACGTCTTTTTCACGCCCCAGACCTGTCCCCATTTCTACCGTTTCTGTGGAAAACACACCCGTCCCCCTAGCAATTCCCGCACGCGATCGCGCGCTCGGGCACGAACGTCGTCTGGGAGGGGGACGTTGGCGGCGGTGCGGCACAGGCCGGTGGTGGTTCTGAAGTCAGTCATGACTTGACTGCAGGCCGGGCACGACGCGGCATGCTGCTCAATCGCCGCGCAGGTGACCTCGGGCAACTCGTCGTCGAGGTACGACGAAATTTGTTGCAGCAGCGTGTCGCACGTGACGTGGACTTCAGCCGTCATCATGTTTCCTGTCCGGCGAGCGCCTCGCGCAGCATCACTCGCGCGCGGTGGAGCCGGGTCTTGACGTTGTCTTCACTCATCCGGCTGACCTTCGCCACTTCACGCGTCGACAGCCCCTCCATTTCACGCAGCAGCACAATCATCCGGTAGGCCGGAGGCAGCGTCGCGAGCGCCCGTCGCAGACGCTGTCCCAGCCACGCGTTCATGGCCAGCTCGTCCGGACCCAATCCGGCCGACGCCACATCACGCGACAGGTGGCTGCCGTGTGTTCCGACCGAGGCAGGCGCATCGAGCGATTCCACCCGTGCGGGTTCATCCACTCGCTTGCGTCGCTTCATCAGGCACGTGTTGCGCACGGTTCTGAACAGCCAGGCCCGAAACGCCGACGGATCTTTGATGCTGCTCACGTGTTTGTAGGTCTTGATCAGCGCGTCCTGCATCACGTCCTCCGCATCCTGCGGATGTCCGCACACCAGTAGCGAAAAGCGATACGCCACTTCCTGAGCCCGGACCAGGAGTTGTTCCATCGCCACGTTGTCGCCGGCCGAGGCCAGTCGAACCAAATCCGAGTAGTCGTCCGGAGGATTGGCGTCCGGTCCCTGATGAGACAGATGCGGATTCCCTGGTTTGGTGACAGTCACACGCCTCGAATTGTAGCCGTGTCACCTTTTTCGGCGTTCCTGCATCTAAGGGCTGATGGTGCGACCCCTCTCGACCGTTCTTCTGTTGTTGGCAGTCTGGCCCGCCACCGGTGCGGCGCAAACCCGCTTGTCGCTGGCGGATGCGGTTGCGGCGGCCACGACGCGGAACCCAGGTCTTCAGGCCGCACGGGCGCAGGCAGACCGCGCCGAGGCTGAGGTCACTGTGGCCCGCAGCGCGTGGCGGCCCCGACTCACGGCCACGGAAGCCTGGCAGCGGTCAGACCAGCCCGTCTTTGCATTCGGCGCGCTGCTGGCGGCCCGTCAGTTCACCGCGGCCGACTTTGCGGTGTCACGCCTCAATGCTCCCGGCCCGACCAACTTGTTCACCACGCGACTCAGCGTGGGCCAGCTCGTGTTTGACGGTGGCCGCACGCCAGGCGCCGTGGCCGGCGCGAGCGCCCTGCGCGATGTGGCTCGCGCAGAAGCGGATGGCGCGATCGCCCACACCGTGTTGGCCGTGACCCGGGTCTACGGCCAGATTCTGTCAGGACAGAGTCACGCGCGCGCCACCGACGCGGCTGTCGCTGCGGCGGTGGAAGACCTGACGCGGGCCGAGCGGCGCCGCGACGCCGGTACCGCGACCGATGCCGATGTTCTTGCGGTATCCGTCCACCTGGCCGAGATGCGCCAGCGTCGATTGCAGACCGATGCAGACCTTGCCGCGGCTCGGGCCCAGCTGAACCGGCTGATGGGGGCCCCGATTGAGGAGACGTTCGACGTGATTGAAGACCTTCCGGCGCCGGCCGTCGCCGGGGACCTGGCGCCCCTCTTCGAAGAGGCGGAATCCGCCCGGCCGGAACTCAGGCGGGCCGATGCGCAAGTGCGCGCGGCTGACGCCGGCGCGAGACAGGCCGGCGCCGTGTGGTGGCCTCAGGTCTTCGCGCAGGCCGGCATCGAATGGAACGGCGTGCGAGCACGTGAACGCGCAGGCTCGTGGGTGATTGGCGGCGAAGCACGCTGGTTGCTCTCGCTGTCAGGCGCAGACGCCGCTCGCCAGCGCGCGGCATCAGCCGGGCGCGCGTCGGCCGCCGCACAGAGAGACGACCAGCGTGCCGCCGTTCGGGTCGAAGTGCTGACCGCGGTGCGGCAACTCGAGGCGGCGATCGCGCGGACTGCCGTGGGCGCCGCTGCGGTCACGCAGTCCGAGGAGCGCGCTCGCGTGGTGCGTAACCGCTACGAGGCGGGCCTCGCGTCCATGACCGATGTGCTGTCGGCGGCTTCGGCCACGCTTGATGCCGAATCACGCCGCGTGGCCGCGGCTGTTGATGCCCTCGTGGCGGGCGCTGAATTGCAGCGCGCACTTGGACGCATTCCGCGGAATTGACCATGACCACAAAGAGGTTTGCTGTGACGACACGTGCCTGGCTGGTGATTCTGTCTCTGTCTTTGGGTGCCGCCGCCTGCGGCTCCTCATCGAACCCCGCGCCGGCCACGGCCGCGGATGCGCTGGAAGTGGCTGTGGACCGCGTGGAGCTGACACCAATGTCCGCTTCATTCGAGACGGGCGGCGTGCTCGTGTCGCGTCACACGGCAGAAATCTCCAGCCGGGTCATGGCGCCCATCGTGCGCGTCCTTGTGCGCCCCGGTGAACGCGTGCGTCGAGGACAGCCGCTGGTCGAACTCGACGCCGCTGAAGTGAGCGCGCAGGCAGCCGGGGCGAGAGCCGGGCTTGAAGGCGCCCGCGCCAACGCGCGCGTCGTGGCCTCCGACCGTGAAGCGGCCGAGGCGGGCGTGGCGCTCGCCCGTGCCACCCATACGCGCATGGCCGGATTGCACGCCGCGCGATCGGCCACCACGCAGGAACTCGATCAGGCGACCGCCGCGCTTCGCCAGGCCGAAGCCAGGCTCGCCATGACGGCAGCGCAGGCAGACGCGACGAGTCGTTCCATCGAGGCCGCCGACGCAGCGTCGCGTGCCGCAGCCATCGCTCAGACGTGGAGCGTGCTGATATCTCCGCTTGACGGCACCGTGGCTGCGCGTCACGCGGACCCCGGTTCGATGGCATCGCCGGGACAGCCCCTGCTGGTGGTGGAAGCCTCAGGTGCCTGGCAGATGGATGTGCGCGTGGACGCCTCGCGTGTGGCCGGACTAGCCGTCGGACAGACTGCGAACGTGCGAGTGGATGGCAGCGCGGCAGCCGCGTGGGTGCCGGGGCGCATCAGCGAGATCGCGCGTGTGGACCCGTCCTCACACAGCTTCCTGGTGACAGTGGACCTCGACCCCAACACCGCCTGGAGGTCGGGTCTCTTTGGACGTGCGCGTTTCGCCGGTCCCGCAGAGGAACGGCTCACGGTGGCAGCCGAAGCCGTGGTGACCCGCGGCCAACTGACGTTCGTGAACGTCGTGGGGGCCGATGACCATGCGCGCCTGCGATCGGTGTCGCTTGGTGACACCGCCAACGGCCGATTCGAAGTGCTGGCCGGCTTGGCGGCGGGCGATCGCGTGGTGCTTCGGCCCGCGCAGGGCCTGCTCGACGGCGCCAAAGTGCGTGTAACGACCGCGCCGCGGGGAGCTCAGTCATGAGCCATCCGCTTGGTCTCGCGGGCCGATTCGCCTCGTTGTTCATCCGCTCGAAGCTGACGCCGCTCGTGATTGTGTCGTCAATTCTGCTTGGCATCTACGCAGTGGTCGCCCTGCCGCGCGAGGAAGAGCCGCAGATCATCGTGCCGATGATTGACGTCTTCGTGAATCTGCCTGGCGCGTCGCCGGCCGAAGTGGAGCAGCGCGTCACGCGTCCGCTGGAACAGCGGCTCTGGGAAGTGCCGGGCCTCGAGTACCTCTACTCCACGTCCAGCCCCGGTCGCGCCATGTTGATCGCCCGGTTCCTCGTGGGCGAAGACGAGGAACGCGCCCTGGTCCGCCTGAATCAGAAACTCGCGGCCTCCGCCGGACTGTTGCCCGCCGGGAGTTCGGTGCCGCTCGTGGTGCCTCGCTCGATCGACGACGTGCCGGTGATGGCGATGACGCTGTGGGGCGCCGGCTATGACGCCGCGCAACTGCGCCTGCTGGCTGCCCAGTTGCGGGATGTCCTCAAGGAAGTGCCCGACACCTCGGAGATCACCATCCTCGGAGGGCAGCCTCGGCAGGTGACGGTCGAACTCGATCCCCCAGCGCTCGAAGCGCGCGGACTTGACCCGCTGCGTGTCCAGCAGGCGCTTGTGCAGGCGAATGTGCGCCTGGAAGGCGCCCGCGTCGTGGGCGCCAATTCGTCGACATTGGTCGAAGCCGGCAGCTGGCCGGGCACCGTCTCCGCCCTTCGGGATCTGGTTGTTGGTGCGCCCAACGGCGTACCCGTCCGGCTCGGCGACGTGGCGCGGGTCACCGATGCCGGCGGGGAACCGGACCACTACGTGGCGTTCCATGCGAGCGCCTCCGAGTCACACCCGGCCGTCACCCTCTCAATCGCGAAGCGGAAAGGCACAAACGCGATCGCCCTCACCAGTCTGCTGGCGCAAAAAGTAGCGACCGTCCGGGGGCAGCTGCTGCCGAATGACCTGAACGTGACGGTCACGCGCGACTATGGCGAGACCGCTGCGCACAAGTCCAACGAACTCCTCTGGCACATGCTGCTGGCCGTGCTCTCAGTGGCCGCCCTCATGTGGTGGGCGCTCGGCCGCCGCGAATCGCTCGTGGTGCTCACAGCCATTCCCGTGACACTGGCGCTGACGTTGTTCGTGTTTTATCTCTACGGCTACACCCTCAACCGCATCACGCTGTTCGCGCTCATCTTCTCGATCGGCATCCTGGTGGACGATGCCATTGTGGTGGTGGAGAACATCGTGCGGCACGCGAGGTTGTCGCGGGCGACGGGGGTGCTCGATGCGGTCGTCGTGCGCGCGGTGGATGAGGTCGGCAATCCGACCATCCTGGCGACGCTCACGGTGGTGGCTGCCATCCTGCCGATGGCGTTCGTCGGCGGATTGATGGGGCCCTACATGCGGCCGATTCCGGTGGGCGCCACGGCCGCGATGCTGTTCTCGCTCGTCGTGGCATTCATCGTCACGCCCTGGGCCGCGGTGAGGCTGCTGGGTGCGCATGCCGGCCATCACGACGAAGCCGAGGACCGGCTCACGCAAATCTACCGTCGCGTGATGTCGCGCCTGATCAACAGCGCGCGCACGCGGTGGGTCTTCCTGTCGGGTGTTGCCGTGTTGCTGCTGGGCGCCGTCGCGCTTGTGCCTCTCGGCCTGGTCAAGGTCAAGATGTTGCCGTTCGACAACAAGAGCGAACTGCAGATCATTGTCCGCATGCCTGATGCCGCGCCGCTCGAGACGACGGCTCGCGTGGCTGAGGCGCTCGCCGAAGAGGCGCTGCGCGATCCAGCGGTGCTGGGCGCGCAGAGTTACGTGGGCACGTCATCGCCCTACACGTTCAACGGGTTGGTGCGGCACTACTTCCTGCGCCAGGCGCCAAATCTGGCAGACGTGCAGGTGCAGTTGCGGCCGCTCGACGACCGCGATGAACAGAGTCATGCCATCGCCACTCGTTTGCGCGAGCGTTTGATCCCGGTGGCCGCGCCGCTGGGTGCGACCATTCAGGTGGTGGAGGTCCCGCCAGGGCCGCCGGTGTTGCAGACGCTGGTGGCCGAGGTCTACGGCCCAGACGGCGACACGCGACAGGCGATGGCGAAGCAGGTGCGCGACGTCTTTACGCAGACGACCGGCGTGGTGGACGTGGACTGGTATGTGGAGACGGACCGGCCCAAAGTGGAGCTGACTGTCGATCCCGATCGCGCGGCGCTCAGCGGGCTGTCTGCCGAACATGTGGCAACGGTCGTCCGCATGGCGGGCGCTGGTGCGCCAGCAGGGTTGCTGCACGACCCGCGGGCGCGCGAGGCCGTGCCGGTGATGTTGCGCCTGCCGAAGGCGCAGCGCGGGTCGGTGGAGGCGCTGTCGGGCATCCGCCTGCAGGGCATCACACCGGTTTCGGTCGGAGAGCTCACCAATGCTGTCACCAGCGTGGAAGCGCCGAGCATTTACCACAAGAACCTGTTGCCGGTGACCTATGTGACGGGTGATGTCGCGGGCGCGGTGGAAAGCCCGGTGTACGCGATCCTGCAGATGAACACGTCACTGCAGGCCGTGAAGGACCCCACCGGCGCGCCCCTGGAGATTCTCAATACGGCGCCGCCCTTCGACAGTGGGCGGTATGCCATGAAATGGGATGGCGAGTGGCACATCACGTACGAGGTGTTCCGCGACCTCGGGATCGCGTTCGCCGCCGTTCTGGTGCTGATCTACATCCTGGTGGTCGGCTGGTTCCAGTCGTTCAGCACGCCGCTCACCATCATGATGGCGATTCCGTTCTCGCTGGTGGGCATCCTGCCGGCGCATGCGATGGGCGGCGCGTTTTTTACCGCGACGTCGATGATTGGCTTCATCGCCGGCGCGGGCATCGTGGTGCGCAACTCAATCATCCTGGTGGACTTCATTGAATTGCGCGTCAGCGACGGCATGCCGCTGGCCGAGGCCGTCATCGATGCCGGCGCCGTGCGATTCCGTCCAATGGCCCTGACGGCCGCAGCCGTCATCGTCGGCTCCGCCGTGATTCTGGCCGACCCGATTTTTCAGGGATTGGCCATTTCGCTGATGGCGGGAGAAGTGGCGTCGCTGCTGCTCTCGCGGATGACAGTGCCGGTGGTGTACTTCGCGATGGCGAATCGCCGTGGCGCAGCGAACGCGCCAATGATTGAGGAAGGAGTGCCGGCATGACGGTGACGCTGAAGCAGATTCTCGTGCCTGTCGACTTCGGTGAGGCGTCGTCGGCGGCAATCGCCCTGGCCGGGGCAATGGCGCAGGGCTGCGGCGGACATCTGGTGCTGCTACATGCGGAGGCGCTTGAAGCGCCGGTGTACTTCACCAAAGAGCAGATCGAGGGGATGGCCGCCGAACGCCGCCAGCGCCAGGCGCAGGCCCAGAAGTTCCTCGAGGCCTTCGGCAGGAAACACACGCAGGCGCCGTTTGCCGCCGTCATTGAGATGCGCCCCGCCGTCGAGGCCATCGAGCGCCAGGCCGCCGCTGCGGACCTGATTGTGATGGGTACGCACGGGCGTACTGGTCCGCGGTTGTGGTGGTTGGGTTCGGTGGCCGAGCGCGTGCTGCGTGACAGCGCCGTGCCGGTGCTGGTGGTGCATGGCGGCGATTCGCCGGCGCTCACACATCTGGCCGTGTATGCCGCGCCCGGGTTGCGGGGCGATGCGGCCTGGGAGCTGGCGCAGAAGCTGGCGGTGGCGTTGGGTGCGACGACGATCGATCGGCGCCACGACATGGTGCCGGCGTCCGACATGTTTACCGATGTCTCGATGGTGGTGGTCGCTGAGCCCCGTGTGCACGACCGCGTCTGGCGCACCACGGTCGGCGAGCCGTTGATTCGATCCGGCGTGGGGCCGGTGCTGTTCGTTCCCGAGGCGTAGCCTCTGAGGCAGGAGTAGTCGATGACCATTGAAGCGATGTTGCGATTGATTGCCGGCGCGTTTGTGATGGCGAGCGTCCTGCTCGGCATGTATGTGGACGCCCGGTTCTTCTGGTTCACGCTATTCGTCGGCGCGAACCTGTTCCAATCAGCCCTCACCGGCTGGTGTCCCATGATGGCCATCCTGCGAAAAGCGAGGGGATAGGGGGACGGGTGTGTTTTCCACAGAAACCCCGCAAATGGGGACAGGTCTGGGGAAAGAAAAAGACGTCGGGTGTCTTTTTGATGCCGACAG
>JBKJQX010000081.1:0-40897 GCA_046594875.1 Vicinamibacterales bacterium | reverse complement strand
GTCACGACCGTTGACGTGCAGGGCGGGGCCGCACCCGGAACACCTGCCCCGGTCTCGGAGAGTGTCTCGATGGGTCACCTGGGCCCCGCGTGGGCGCCCGACGGCACGCGCATCGCTTATGTCGCGCTGAAAGGACAAACCTCCGGCGACCGCGACTCGAATACGGTGCTCATTCAGGACGTGGCGTCCAGCCAGGCGCGGTCACTGAACATCACGGCGCTCTCGCGCATCAGCGTTGGGCCGCCACGATGGTCACCCGATGCGCGGCAGTTGCTGGTCCGCGGCCTGGACATCATGAACCGGGAGGGGCTGTACGCCGTGGACGCGGAGACCGGCGCGCTGATCTCAGCCCATCTGGTGGGGCAGACGAGCCGCTTCCACTGGTCGGCGGACGGGCGGTCGATTCTGTACGGCCGCGGCCAGCACCAGATCATCGAACGATCAGTCGCAACGGGCAGCGAAACGGTGCTCTTTGACGCGGCGGCGCACGGCCTGGAGCGGATCTTCTCATTCGCGCTTTCGCCTGACGGGCGCGCGATCGCGATGGGAGGGACGATGAAGGATTCGCGCCGCGCGATCTTCGTCTTCACACCTCCCGGAGGGCTCAGGGAGATTCACAGCGGATCAGGCCGCCCGTTCATGGTGCAGGCCTGGACGCCCGACGCGCAGCAAATTCTTTTCACGATCGCTGGACCGCAACCTCACCTGCTGATGCGGATTGCTGCCACCGGCGGAACACCGGTCGACATGGGCCTGCCGATTTACGGGTGGACGCAGGTGAACTGGCTGTCGCTGAGCCCGGACGGCACGCGGATCGCCTACACGGTGGGCGAACCGGGCGTCGAAGTGTGGATGATGGACAACTTCCTTCCGCGCTGAACGGCCGCGCTTCACAGCCTCAAAGGTCGAGCCAGTGTCTCAACGCCACGTCGACCGACGCGAGTTCGTCCGCATCGCACTGGCCGATCGACCGGCCAAGCGCCGTCCGTGGCACGCTCACGATCTTGTCGGTCATCACCTGTGATGACACCGCAAGGCCTGTGCGCGGGCCTGGCGGAAGCGCGATGCGAAACAGCGGTGCGTCGATGACATCCGAGGTGATCGGGCAAATGGTCACGCTGGCATGCGTCTCGTTGAACAGATCGGACTGCACGACAAGCGCCGGACGCGGCTTGCCCGTGTAGGCGCCACGGGCCGTCACGACCACGATCTGGCCGCGCGTCACCGCCAGCCTCGCTCGTCGGCCACTGCGTCGATGAACGCCAGCGTGTCCCGATCGGCGTCCTGGCGACTGGCGACGAGGGACTGTCGCTTCGCGGCGACCCACGGATCCTCGACCGGCGCGAGCAGTGCCTGCTCCAGAATCGCGCGGGCGGCGTCACTTCGAGTGCGTCGCTGCCGCCGGGCCTCGGCGGCCAGGCGACGTTCGAGCGACCGGGGCACACGAATGGTCAGCACGCTGGTGGCACGCTTGGCTGTCTTCATGGTGTATACAGTATACATCATGCGCCGCTGCCAAAGAGAGCGTAGATTCGCCTCAACGAAGGCTGACGCCAGGCACCGCCGGGCCGATCCACAACTCAAGCACCTGAATACGTTCCGGATAGATGACCCGCCGCCCATCCGGACTGAAGCCAATCGAGTTGACCGGACTTGAAATCTCGAAGCCCGTGTTGCGAGCCTCCCCTCCGGCGGCTGGAATCCGCCACAACGGTCTTGCCACGGTCGGGCCCTTCGAATACAGCACGCCCTGGCTGTCTGGCGTCCATCCTACCGTGCGCAATATTTCTTTCTGCGTATTCACAAGAATCCGTGGACGGCCTCCAATCGACTGCGCCACCAGCGTGTTGACGCAGCCTCGCTGATCGCAGCCGTCAAGAATTCGGCGGAAGGCAACCGACTGCCCGTCAGGCGACAGGGCAAACAATGGTACGGACGTCCCTGGTTCCTGAGCGACCACGACCCGCTCGCTCCCACTCGACAGCGTGCGTGCCACGATGCCCAGCGACTGATCCAGATAAAAGAAGTCGCGTCCGTCGGAGGAATATTGGAAGGATGGCAGCAGACGCTGCCCATCCACCATCACCCGGCTTGTCTGACCGGTCTGGATGTTGACGTGAAAATAGCCGACGCTTCCTGAGGGCAGTTGATCGGTATCCGTCGCCCAGAGCGTGACGCCCGTGCTGTCGTGTGACCATTGCGGCGTCCATCCCCTCACGGTCGGCCGGACAGGCAATGCTCGTGCCTGACCCGATGCCGTGTCATAGAGCGTCAGCGTGCGCCCCCCTTCGGAGCCTGCCTGAAAATTCTCGGGCACCGCCAGGTACGCGATGAACCGGCCATCCGGTGACCACGACGGCGCCTGCTTGCCGCCAAGAACCTGCGCCGAGATTCGCGTCGGCGCCCCAGCGACGAACGCGCCGCTGGCGAAGTCAACCGGCGCGGTATAGACGTCGGCGTGAACCGTCGCCACCATTTGATAGAGCGCGCCGCTGTCGGTCAGGCCGACGGGGGAGATCCAAGACACCGGCAGGTCCGGCAGCGAGTCTGCCGACAGCGGACCGAGGTCTTCGGCCACCAGCACCGGGTCGCCTGTGGCTGCGCCGCCAGCCACTGGGATAAGCCACCCGTCCGACGAATTCTGAATCGACGATGAGTCGCGCACGAAGAAGACGTGTGTGCCGTCGGGCGTCCAGGATGGATGACGCTCGTTGGCCTGGCCTTCCAGCAGCAGGCGTGGTGCTGGGCCGTCCGGTGCGGTGGCGAGAATGACCAGGTCGCTCCTGAGCGTTGCGGCGGCGCCCACCGGGCGGCGCATGATCACGAAACGTCCATCGGGAGAGAGCCGGACCATGCGCTGGGCCACATCGGAGTGGATGACCCGCACCGAGCCTCCGCGGGTCTTCACGATCGCCAGGTCAAACGTACCGTTCTTCTGAACCAGCCAACAGAGAATCTGCTCATCGTCTTGAGACCAGTCAACCGGGATGGGTTCGTACGCCGTCTGTCTTGGGATCAGTGTCTGCGGCCAGGCGCCATCGGCGTTGCGCATGAGGAGTTGGTGTCCCCCATCCACGAGTGTCCAGCTGAATGCCACACGGTCACCGGTAGGCGACATGAGGGGCGCGCGCCCGGTGCCTCCTGCCTGCCTGGTATCCGTAATCCGCACGGTCTTGCCGGTCTTGATGTCCCAGACGGCTACGTCATCGGTGGGATCGATGTAGGGGAAGAAGCGCCCGTCACGCGACGGCAGGCCGAACGGGTTGCCCACCATCATGCGCTTGGGCGGAACCGTGAGCTTGCGGATCTGGCCAGACTCCTGGGGGAGTAAACCCGATAGTGGCGAGTCGCCCTCTGGAGTCGGCCGCGACGCCCAGCCACCGACGTTGAAATTCCAGCCGGCTGCCACGATGGCCACCGCGAACACAGCCACCGCGGCCACCGTCGCGTAACGCCGAGGTGACCACGGCGATGCGGCCGAAGAAGGAGCGGCGACCGAAGCGCTGCGTGCACGCTCGAGTGCGGTCTCGAACTCATGCGCGCTGTTGAATCGACCAGCCGGATCCGCAGCCAATCCCCGCTCGATCACGGCGGCCAGTTCGCCCGGCACGTCCGGCCGGAGGGCGCCCATCTGAGCCGGCCGCCGGGCTCCGTGTCCGGTTCGCACATCATCGAGCGTGCGGCCGGGGACGGGGTATTTCCCAGTGGAGAGATAGAACAACAGGACGGCCAGCGCATACACGTCACTGGCCATGCTGGGCAGACCGCCCGAGAACAACTCAGGCGCGAGGTACAACGGCGTGCCGGACAAATCGCCCTCGCGCGCCGGCGCGCGCTCCACGTCATGACCGGTGCCAAAGTCCATCAGGACGATGCGACCGCCGGTTTCGCGCATGACGTTCTGCGCCTTCACGTCGCGATGAAGGAGTCCCGCGTCATGGACGGCGGCCAGCGCGCGGCAGAGGTCGATGCCAATCGCGACCACGTCCCCGGCCAGCAACGGATCGCGGCCGGCGATGAGGGACTCCAGCGTGCGGCCGTCGATGAACTCGGTCCAGATGCCCACCTGGCCGCCGATGCTTTCGGCGCCATGGACCGTCAACACGTTGGGATGGCGCACCTGTGCGAGCATCCTCGCCTCTTCGATGGCGCGTGTGGGCGCCGCCGTCAACTCCGGGGCAGTGGTGTGAAGCAGTTTCAGCGCCACCTGACGCTGCAGGCGGGGATCCCAGGCCCGGTAGACCCGCCCGAACTGCCCTTCGGCAATCGGGCCAATGACGGTCAGTGGGCCCCATTGCGTGATCGCCGTTGTGAAATCCCCGAGAGGCGCGCCGGCCCACACGCGATGGAGGTCGGCCAGAGATGCGATGGCCTTGAGCTGGTTCAAGACTCCGAGGTTCGGCCCATCGGCCAGACTCGAGTCCGCGGCCTTCCAGTTGATTCCACTGCCATCGGCGATTCGCGCGGCGATCGCGAGGGCTTCCTCATCCGGGTTCATGGTTCATTTCCTCAGCCAGCCGAACCAGTGCGCGGGTGACCGCCATGCGCGCCGCATCCGCGGATGGCTTCTCCAGACTTGCGGCGAGTTCCTGATACGAGTTGCCCAATTCGACGCGGCCGATGATTGCCTCGCGCTCCTCTGGTTCGAGCCGGGCCAACGCTGCCTCATAGCGCTCGAAAGTCTCGATCCCGATGGCGTCTTCAAGCGGTGACGAGGCGTGTTGGTGCTCCGATTCGTCGAAGGTTGCCGTCGCCGGACGTGCCTGCCGGCGACGGAGTTCGTCCCTGATTCGGTTCATGAGTGCCTGTCTCAGGTACGCCTGAAACGCCCCTTCCCGCCGGGGTTCGAAGGTTCCTATCTTCCTAAACGCATTGAGGAGGGTGTCCTGAACAAGATCATGCGTATCGGCCGCGGTTCGGGCCCACCGTGGCAGCCGGCCACTCGCCCAGCGCTGCAGGGGTTTCAGATATCGCGCGAACAGCACCTCCATCGCCGCGTCGTCGCCGGAGTGGGCCCGCTCCAGGAGTTGGAAGGTCGAGTCAGCCGGAGCCGACAGAGGAAGGTCGCCACCGGGGGATGCGCTGCGTGAATCTGGCATGGCCTGCGGTCGCGGCATTGTAGTGGTCCAGCCAGCGCCTTGCCACCGCATTGATCCGGTGGTCCCGCGAACGACCGATGGCCCCGGCAGCTTGAGACTGCCGGGGCCGGGCCCGGTCACTACTTCGAGACGAGGATCGAAAACGACATGTAGAAGTCGCCCTGGTTGACCCAGGTCGTCTTGCCCTTGGAGAGTATTGAGTAGGACAGATTGGCGACGTTGCTGAGTACGGTGGTGCCGTCAGGCAACAGGGCACTTCCGCTCGGACGGATGCGCCACTGCGAGCACGGGGTCGTCCCGCTCGTCGGGAACACGCAGGTGACGTCCACGTGGTTGGTCTGCGGGAAATCGACGCCGCGGTCATTCATGTGCAGGAAATACCTTCGGCCGCCCGCATCGAACTGCACCGTCAGCGGACACGGCATCGTCTGCCCCGCCGGAAGAGTCAAGTAGCTGCTGAGGTAGTTGGCGTGATTGCACGAAGAGTACGCCCAGACCGGGTAATTCCCGGAGGCGGGAGCGACGGGGTTTCCGCCATTCGGACCGGAGCCGGGAACAGGATTGGTGAACCGCAGCATGACCTTCCGTGTGGCGCCGTTAGGATTGAGCGAATCCAGGTACCATGCGCCGTTGGTGGCGATGATCGACTTCAGGGTGCTGGAGTTCGTGTAGGCGCCCAACTGGTCACTCTGGATCTCCAGCGTCGGCACGGGGCCTGAGTCGAAATCGCTGATGATGGCGGTGACCGGCGTATCTGTCGCCGCCGGCTTGTTCTTCTGAGCGCCGACCAGGCCGGCTCCGGCCACGATGAGCAGAACGGCAATGCCAAGTGTCTTCCTCACAGATGCTCCTCTCGAATGTGCATGGGAGAAATCTCCCTGTGCCCCCTATAACGCACCGGCCCGCCGTTTCGAACGGGAGCGGGTTGAACCGGAGTGGCGCCAGTGGTGCTGGAGCGAGTGTCCGCGAGACGCTCGCACCGGACCGGGAGCCCGAACGAAAGCAGGTCGCTGCGCGCGTCGATGTCCTGCGCGCGCAACGGCTCGGGCGACATGTGGGCGACCGTGCCAACCGTGGTGCCCGCGTCGGTCACCGCCATGGCCGTCGATCGCGTCAGCGCATGGCCGGACGGTCCGATGCCCGACTTGGCGAGGCCGAAGTCGAGAATCTTGGGACCGCGCGTAATCGGGAAGATGTTGGCCGGCTTGATGTCACGGTGCACCAGCCCCTTGCCACGTCGCCGTCTACAATGTCGGATCCTGGACAGGACCAACCGAGAAGGGACGCATCATCTCGTTGTCCTCGTGTTCCAGGATGTGGCAGTGCCACACGAACTGCCCCGCACGATCGAAGGTCGCTTTCACGCGGGTGACCTCGCCGGGGTAGGAAATCACGGTGTCCTTGGGACCCGTCTCCCACGTCTCTGGCGGCCGGACACCGCCCGCGGCGTCTTCGCGTCCGACGACCTCGAACTGCACCTGGTGAATGTGGATTGGGTGCGCGTCCGCTGTGAAATTGTGGATCTCCCACACCTCGGTCGCTCCCGCATCCGGATTCTCGGTGATCGCATCGCTCCACTGCCGTGGAACGCCCCCGCCGGCGAGGGTCACGGTGCCAAGCTGGGCCATCGTTGGTCCAAAGGGCTCGGCGTCCGAATCGCCGCAGCTGAGCTTGATATTTGCCGGTTGGTGTTTCCTGCGGCCGTGGCCTGGACGGCCGCCTACGAAGACTGTCTGCGACTCGGCCTCGTTGAGCGACACCTTCCGGGTCACCGTTGCGGGCGGCAACCGCGGCATCTGCGGAAGCACAAGCGCGTCGGGCGGCGTGCTGGCGTCGCTTGATCGCGCGGGGATGACGCGGAACTGCATCACCAATCCGGTGGTCTTCGGATCCGATCCCTCGAAATCGTCGTCCGGGTCGGCGTCGCCGAACGGCTCGTCGGGCCCCAGGTTCAGCAGCACGATTTCCGTCCCCACAGGCACACTGGTGAAATCCACGATCACGTCTGCGCGCTCGGCGGGGCCCATCAGAAGTTGATCAAGCCTCACGGGCGCCGGCAGGAAGCCACCGTCGGCGCCAATCTGCCAGAACGGCAGACCCGCTCTCGAGAGGCGCAGGATCAGGAATCGCGAGTCACAGCCGTTGAGGAAGCGGAAGCGATAGCGCCGCTGCTCGACATCGAGATAGGGCCACGTCCGGCCATTCACCACGATCGTGTTGCCGAAAAACTCCGGATTCCAGATTGGTGAGACATCGCTCGGACCCGTACAGCCGAACTGCGGGATGAACGGGATCTGCAGCTGACCGGTGCGCAGTCCTTCAAAGAAGGCGCGGTTGTCCGGATAGAAGAGTGAGTCGTCGGCGTTGAACGAGCGATCCTGGATAGCAATTGGAACTTCGTAATAGTTCATCCCTGGTGGATCGCCAACGGCGGGCGCCGGTCCGGGCAGCGTTCCCAGGGGCAGATCACTGGACCCTCCACGAATCAGGTAGAAGCCAGCGGGTCCCGCATACACGTTGAGCCGAGTCATCCCGAGCGTGTGATCGTGATACCAGAGCGTCGCCGCGCGCTGATCGTTCGGGTACATGAACTTCGCAGTGCCCGGCTCCCACGTGCCACCCCACACGGACGTGAACTTCGCGCGGAAGTGATCGTACCAGGTGCCCGTCGTGGCGAAGCCCGTCGGAAGGTTGTTTGCCGCGGGCAGATACCAGGCTTCGGGGTATCCGTCACTGTCGTCCGTTGTGTGGCCGCCGTGCAGATGCGGCACCATCGGCACCGGCCCCAGGTACGGCGTGGGATCGGATCCGCGCATATCGCGAGCCGTCACGCCGCCTGGAGGATTCGCCCAGTGGAGGGTTTGATCGACGGGCAGAAGATGCGGCAGATACCGGCCCTTCCTGTCCACGAGCTGGTTCACCCATGTCACCTCGGCACGCCTGTTCGCCGTCGCTTCAATCGTGTACGACGGAGAGTTGAACGTGCCGGCATCGGTGAGGGAACCGTATCCCCACACCGTCGTTCGCCGGTGCGGGGCGGGCAGGATTTGCTGCGCGAACTGCCTCACGGCAATTGCATAGTAATCAGTGTCCGGGCCGCTCCCAGCCAGCGGCATCGCCGGTGGGATGAGCAAGGGCGTCACGAATTTCGGAATACCGGCTGGGGCGAGCGTCCCACTGGGAGTGCTTGCCATGAGGTAGCCTGGCCAGCGGCCGAATTTCGAGGCGAGGTACACGCCAGCCCCGCCGCCGGCGAGTTTCAGGAAACGTCGTCTCGTTGGCATTGCCTCTCCTGCGCACGAAGCGGCGCCCCTGCGGCCCCCTACGTCCGGCTCCCTCCTAAGCATCAGTTGTGCCAGGAAGTGATGACCCATCTCGTTCGGAAAACGTGCGGCAGAACGGCAGCATGAATCTGTCTTGTTGGGGAAAAATCGGCGCCGACCTTCGGAAAGTCCGCCATGCGCCGTCGCCGGTCGCACTGGGTTCGAGTAGTGCGACGTGTCGTTGAACAGCTCAATCGCGCGCGCACCGGATTATTGAAGTCGAGGATGTTGAGACAGGCCGTCGGCTGGTCGAGGCGAGAAAAGCCTGGCGGTGTCGGATGACGTGGTGAGGCGAGGGGACACTCAGGGCGGGCCTGGAAATCATAGTAGCGACGCGCTGAAGCAAGTTCAGGAAGAGCTCAGCGAACTGGGGGATCGCGTCTCCGTCAGGGCTCGGCAGCGGTGTGCACGAATTGTTCGGCTCCATGAGCAAGGGTAAGTCGCTATCGGTCAGCTTGCCTGGTGACTTACTGCAGTTCGTCAACGGGCTGGTCGCCGCTGGTCAGTACCTCGACTCCAGCGAGGTGTTGCGCGATGCGGTCCGACGCTTGCAGTGAGACCCGTGTTTCAGCACCCCGTCGGCACCGTACGGATCCAATAAGGGAAACGGGAGCGCACACGTGTACGCCGACGGCTTGAGACTGCAGTCGTCGGCCCTCTCGTCGTCCAACGCGTTGCCCTCGGGATGGCTTCGGATTCAGTCAACGTCGGGCGATCTGGCACCAGACGTGGCGGCGTTGGTAGGCCTCCGCCGCCTGCTGGCGCAGGTTGAGCGCGATGTCGAAGCCAACGAGCGGCACTCCGGCGGCCCGCTCGAACTGAGCTTCGGAGTGGGAAGCGAGCGCGAGTACATGTTCCTGATGTCGCCGGTCGCGGCCAAAGACACGGCAAAAGGTTGGCGCCTGACACCGTTGCGTACAGTTGAGCGCGGCGTGACGACAGTGACTCAGCTGAAGAGGGTGGCGGAGGAATTGACCCAACGGTTGAACGAGCTCGCGGAGATGGTGGAGCTGCGCCTGCAGATGATGATGGACCGCAGGAGACAGGTGATGGAGACCGTGAGCAACCTGCAGAACAAGATCGCCGAGGCCCGACAGCAGATCATCAGCAACATGAGCCACGGGGAGTAGCGGAGAACGCACCGGGTTCTCGGTCCGAGGTTCGAGGTTCTCGGAGGGCGGCCTGGTATTGAAGGCCGCCAAATTGGTTCGAAGAAACGGGCGCGGATCGCGCCGTCACCGATGTGGCTCGCGCTTGAACCGCTGCGAAAGCGCCAGGGCCGGCCGCTCAACCAACAGTGAGAACACGTGCGCGCACCCGATGACCACCGCCTGGGTCACGTAGAACGTCACGATGCTGGCCTGACTGTGTCTGATAATTCGAGGTTGTGCCAGGAACAAGCCCCTTCATACGGACTGTCAGCGCCGGCGTTTTGCGCTACACTCGGGCGGGTCTGTTACGGCTGTTGGCCGATCCAGGGAGGATTCAATGAGCTCGACTCTGAACCGTCGGATGTTCGTCGCGGCACTGATGTCGCTTGCCGCTCCCGTCATGCTGCTCGCGCAGCGCCGACGCCCGCGTCGCGTGGTGCGCCGCACCCGCATTGTCGTGCGCCCCGGTCACCCGTTGGTCCGAGCCGCGAGGGTTGAGGTCAACGTTCACGCCGCCCGCAGAGCCGTGGTCGTGGCAGGGCCGATCAGGTTCCTTCCGGCAGCCACGTTCATGGTCGCAGCCGCGACGCTCCCGGCGCGCGAGCGACTCGTCTGGCAAGACACCGACACGATCGAGAAAGAAGAAGACTGGGCCGAGCTCAATTTCGGCGTTGACGATCGCGGCGATGCGCTCTTCCTGGACATTGACGGTCGCGTCGAGATGAACTTCGCCGAACTGACGTTCGACAACGGGGACGTGCAGGTCGTTGATTACAACGAACGCCCGCAGCCGAAGGGCATCTACCGGCTCTATGACTTCCCGGGCGTCCGCCACGTGAAGACCCTGCGTCTGGTCGCACGCGCGCTGTCGGACGAGGCCACGCTGCGGCTGTACCTCCACCGTTGAGCGGTCAACGATCGATCGGCGCTTGAGCTAACCGTGCGGCGCCTGTAGTGCCTGGGGTGCGAATCGAACCCACACGCTGGCTGTCTTCGACTCTGAGTCCGGCTGTCCGGCTCTTCAGCGAGCCCGACCGGCGGCAGCCTTTCGTGGACGTCCCCCAAGTTGACCATTGGCGCGTGCTGCGCGTGTCTTCAGGCGACTCCGGCCCGATCCGAGCAGCGCACCAACCCCGACGATGCTCACCTTCGGTCTGATGGCGCGAATCTTCGTGTTGTGCCGATCAGAAACGCGCGCCACACGCACCTGTGTGCCGTGTTCCGCATGTGGGTGAGCGCGGAACGGCGTAACCCGTGACGTCGTCCACGCGTGCCCGAACCGCGCGCGCCACGCGTACAAGAAAAAGCCGGGCACCCCTTCGACTCGCCTTGCGGCTCGCTCAGGACTGCCCGGCTTTGATGTTCTCGGCCTTGAAGTTCAGGCCGAGCTACGTACCGTTCCTTCAGTCCTTCACGCCTCGTGTGAGACGAAAAGTTGAAGGGAAGTGTGACTACCGGCGCGGTCCGCGGCTATCGCGTCGCGGGCCACGGTCACGGTCGCCGCCACGGCCACCGCGGTCGTCGCCGCCACCCGAAGGTCCGTGCGCATCGCCGCCACCGGGATACCGCGGCGTCATGCCTTCGCCTTCCTTCAGCAGCACCTTGCGGCTGAGCCGCACTTTGCCGGAAGGATCGATGTTGATGACCTTGACCTCGATCTGCTCGCCTTCCTTGAGCTCGTCGCGGACGTTGGCCACGCGGTAGTTGGCCATTTCGGAGACGTGGAGCAGGCCGTCCACGCCGGGCATCACTTCGATGAACGCCCCGAAGTCCGTGATGCGCTCGACGCGGCCCATGTAGACCTTGTCCTGTTCCGGCGTCGCGGTGAGTTCCTGGATGATCGCAATGGCCTTCTGCGCCGCCACGTCGTCTGAACTCGCGATGTTGATACGGCCGTCGTCTTCCACATCGATCTTGACGCCGGTGCGCTCGACGATGGAGCGGATGACCTTGCCGCCGGGTCCGATGACGTCGCGAATCTTCTCGACAGGGATCTTGATGGTGATGATGCGCGGCGCGTAGGTGGAAATGTCCTTGCGCGACGTGCCCAGCGTTTCCGCCATCTTGCCGAGAATGTGCAGCCGCCCCTGGCGCGCCTGCTCGAGCGCCTTGCGCATGATGTCCATGGTGATGCCGCCCACCTTGATGTCCATCTGCAGGGCCGTGATGCCCGTACTGGTGCCGGCCACCTTGAAGTCCATGTCGCCGTAGTGGTCTTCAGCACCCGCGATGTCGCTCAGCACGGCCCACTTGCCGGTCTGCTCGTCCATCACCAGGCCCATCGCCACGCCGGCCACCGGCGCCTTGAGCGGCACACCGGCGTCCATCATCGACATCGCGCCGCCACAGACGGAAGCCATGGACGACGACCCGTTGGATTCCAGAATGTCGGACACCACGCGCACCGTGTAGGGGAACGCTTCCTGCGTCGGCATCACCGGCGCGAGCGCGCGCTCGGCCAACGCGCCGTGACCAATTTCCCGACGGCCGGGGCCGCGCAGGAACTTCACTTCGCCCACCGAGAACGGCGGGAAGTTGTAGTGGAGCAGGAACCGCTTGTAGCTCTCGCCGTCCACCTTCTCAATCTTCTGCGCGTCATCGTCTGTGCCGAGCGTGGCACTGACAAGGGCCTGCGTCTCACCACGCGTGAACACGCAGGAGCCGTGCGCGCGGGGAAGGACGCCGACTTCGGTCCAGATGGAGCGGATCTCGTCGAAGCGACGGCCGTCGAGGCGCTGACCGCGGTCGAGGATTTCTTCGCGAAGGATGCGCTCCTTGAGCCCGCCGATGTAGGACTTCGCTTCGGACTGCTGGTCGTCCGGGAAGCTCTTGACGATTTCGCCGATGACCTTGTCCACCGTCGCGTAGTTCTCGAGTTTCTCGCGAATACGCATGGCGGCGGCCAGGGGCTCGTAGGCCTTGGCTTCCACGGCCGACTTGAGGTCGGCGTTCACAGCCTTGGCCGTGACCACGGTCTTGGCCTTGCCGACTTCCTTCTTGAGGTCGTCGATCATCGCCACAATCTGCTTGATAGCCGCGTGGGCCGTCTCAAGCGCGGTGATCATTTCTTCTTCGGTGGCTTCCTCGGCACCCGACTCCACCATCATGATGGCGCCTGCGCTGCCGGCCACCACCAGGTCGATCTTGCTGGTCTTGCGCTGCGGATAGCTGGGATTGACGATGAACTGGCCGTCGATGAGGCCGATGCGCACGGCGGCGATGGTCTGCTCGAAAGGAATCGAGGAGATGGCGAGCGCGGCAGACGCGCCCGTGATGGCCAGCACGTCGGAGTCATTTTCGGCATCCGCCGAGATCAACATGCCGATGATCTGCGTCTCGTAGAACCAGCCCGCCGGGAAGAGGGGGCGAATCGGACGGTCGATCAGACGACACGTCAGCGTTTCCTTGTCGGCAGGTTTACCTTCACGCTTGAAGAAGCCGCCGGGGATGCGCCCCGAGGCGTAGGCCGCCTCGCGGTAGTCCACGGTCAGGGGCAGGAAGTCGATGCCTTCGCGGGCCGCTGCGGAGCGGCACGCGGTGACCAGCACCATCGTGTCACCCTGGCGGATGATGACCGCGCCATCGGCCTGTTTGGCCAGCTTGCCGGTCTCGATCGACAGGGTCGATGAGCCAATCGTCAATTCTCTTCGGAGCATGAGTGAAATATCCTCTTCTTGGTGCTTGTGTTGTCGCGGAGTGAGTGCTACTTGCGGATGCCGAGGCGCTTGATCAGATCAGCGTAGCGGGCGGGATCTTCCCGACGCACATAGTCGAGCAGCCGGCGTCGCTGGCCAACCATCTTGAGCAGGCCGCGGCGCGAGTGGTGATCTTTGGCGTGGGTCTTGAAATGTTCGGTGAGGTAGGTGATGCGTTCGCTGAGAATCGCCACCTGCACTTCCGGCGAGCCGGTGTCGCCTTCGTGCGTTTTGTACGTACTGATAACTTCGGTCTTACGGTCCTTGCTCAACACGATGAGTACCTTCCACGAGCCGCCCAGAGTGCGCGAAATGCGCATGACCAGACTGGCCGTAATTGTTCGTCTACAAACACTTAATTCTACCTGAGGACGTGACGCGCCGCGAAATGGCGAAATGTCAGAAATGACCGAAATGTCGAAATGTCTACAATTTTTGAGTGCCTGAATGGGGGGAATGTCCTACCCGAGCACCACCGATGGGTGGAGTTGCCCGCCGCGGAGGTCGGCCAGGGCCACAAGCATCCCGGTTTCATCAAGAAGTCGCACTTTTACAGGCGGAAGGCCAGGGCTGGCAGGGGTTGGAACCCAGCTACCGGCCGCAAATTGGGGCCCTATCGGGTTGCCGTGGCGGACCCGCACCAGCCCCCCTTCAGACACCCGGACGGCCGGCAGGTCGGGCAGGGCGTCGGCCAGAGAGATCAGGCGGGGTTCCAGGAGGGGCCCCAGGCGGTCGGCATCGTCCAGGGACGTGGCCGACTCCACCTGGAATGCGCCCGATCGGGTGCGCCGGAGCTCGTGCAGGTGGGCGCCGCAGCCCAGGCGCTCGCCCAGGTCGCGCGCCAGGGACCTCACGTAAAAGCCCGCGGTCACCGTCATGGTCAGTTGGACGAGGTCACCGGTCCGCGCCACCAGGTCCAGGCTGCGAACCGTGACGGAGGCGGTCTTTAGCGGCACGTGCTGGTCCTTGCGGGCCATGTCGTAGGCCTTGTGGCCGTCGATCTTCTTCGCCGAGTGCTGCGGCGGCATCTGGTCGAACGTGCCGCGAAAATGCGTGAGCGCTTCTTCAAGCGCGGTATCCGACACCGCGCACGGCGTGGCTTTATCCGCGCCAATTTTTGTCAATCGCTCTCCAGCCGCGTCGTCTGTCGTCGTCGCCCAGCCGAGGCGCACGGTGGCCTCGTACACCTTGTCGTGCCCGGTCAGCAGCGATGCCAGGCGCGTGGCTTTGCCCAGCAGCATCACGAGCAACCCGGTTGCGCGCGGGTCGAGCGTGCCGGCGTGGCCGATGCTTCGTTCACGTGTCACCTGTCTCAGTCTCGCGACGACATCGTGCGAGGTGGGACCCATGGGTTTGTCGATGAGAAGCACACCTGTCATTTGTAATGGCGAAATGTCACAAATGTCCGAAATGGCGAAATGTCGGACAAACCAATTGCAGGGAAGAATGTGGGAATGTCCTTTGTGTCCAATGGTTGAATCTGCTGCTCCAGGGTCATTCGTTCACTGTGCGCCTTGGACATTCCCACACTCGGGCATTTGCGCATTGCAGACATTTCGCCATTTCGGACATTTGTGACATTTCGCCATTACGCGTCGGCGGCAAGGGCCGCGCCAACGGCAGCGATCACCGCGGCCGTCACAGAGGTACGTGTCCCGTCGACCTTGCAGGCGGCTGCGTTCATGTGGCCTCCGCCGCCGTGAGCGACCGCGACGTCGCGGACGCTGACGCTGCCCTTCGAGCGCATGCTGACGCGATACTGCGTGTCGGATTGTTTGCGCACGAGTGCGACGGCGAGCACGTCCTTCGCGCCCAGCGGCAGGTTCACCAGGCCATCGGTGTCGTCACTGGTCGCGCCGCACGCCGCGAGAATCTCGTCGTCGTAATAGAGCACCGCGAGTCGGTTGTTGTGGTGCAACTCCATGGCGTTGAGCAGCGCGCCAGTCAGGCGGATGCGGCCCACGCCGAAGCTGTCGAAGATCTCGCGAGAGAGGAGCGCCGGCGAGACGCCCGTGGCCGCGACTCGGGCCGAGGCCTGGAAGGTGCGCGCCGAAATGGGGCCGTGCCTGAAGCCTCCCGTATCGGTCACGATGCCCAGATACAGGTGCGCGGCAATGTCTCTGGTCCAGGCCACGCCCAGCGCGTCGATCACATCGGCCACCATCTCCGCGCACGATGCGGCCGATCCGTCGAACCAGTTCACCGAGCCGAACATCGTGTTGCCCACGTGGTGATCAATGTTGATCACCGTCGGCCGTTCCAGGCCGGTGACCTCGGTGCGTGCGAGGTCGCCGCATTCCATGACAATGGTGGCTTCAGCGTCGGCGGGCAGATCGGGAAGGGGAGGCGCTGCGGGGGCCACCATGATGCGATCGGCACCGGGGAAACTCCGATAGGGCGCCGGCACCGGGTCGTGGTTTACCAGGCGCACACGTTTGCCCAGCGCGTTGAGGGCGAAGGCCATTGCGAGTTGTGAGCCAATGGCGTCGCCATCGGGCCGCGCGTGAGAGGTGATGAGAAATGCCTCGTGGCGGCGAACGGCCGCAGCGACGTCAGCCGCGGAGCCGCTCATGACTTATCCGTGTCGGGAGTTTCTTCTTCTGGCGGGTCTGCCGGGATCGGGTGCTCTTCCCGCTCGCGCTTGAGGTCAAGCAGGATCTGCTCAATGCGGTCCTGATGCTCGATGGCCTGGTCGTAGAAAAATTGCAGTTCCGGCACGCGGCGCAGCCGCACGCGCGACGCGATCTGGCGTCGCAGGTAGGGCAGCGCCCGTTCCAACGCCTTCTGCGTCTCTTTCTTTTGCTTGTCGTCGCCAATGACGGTGTAGAGCACTCGCGCCAGTTGCAGGTCGGGCGTGACTTTGACACGCGTGAGCGTGAGAAAGCCGATGCCCGGGTCGTGGGCCTGCTGCGACAGAATCTGGCTCAGCTCCTGCCGGATTTGTTCGCCGACCCGGTCCGCGCGGGCACCTTGCGCCACTAGAGTGTCTGCGCGATTTTCTCGACGTGGAACACTTCGATCATGTCGCCCACCTCGACGTCGTTGTACTTGTCGAGGCTGATGCCGCACTCCATCCCCGACTTGACCTCGCTCACGTCGTCCTTGAAACGGCGGAGCGAGCTGATGCGGCCGGTCCAGAGCACCTTGCCGCCACGCGAGAGGCGCGCCTGCGCATCGCCCGCGCGGGTGATGCGGCCTTCGGTGACCATGCAACCAGCCACGGTGCCGGCCTTGGGCGAACTGAAGATCTGCTGCACGGCGGCCGCGCCGATACGGGCTTCGCGCAACGTCGGTTCGAGCAGGCCCGTCATGGCCTTCTTAATCTCGTCGGTGACGTTGTAGATGATCGTGTGGTGCCGAATTTCAACGTCCTCACGTTCGGCCACTTCAGCCGCCGAGCGGTCGGGCTTCACGTTGAAGCCGATGATGATGGCCTTCGACGCGGTGGCGAGGAGCACGTCTGATTCGTTGATGGCGCCGACGCCCGAGTGAATGATGCGCACTTTGACGCGCTCCTCACTGAGCTTCGCCAGCGTATCGGACAACACTTCGGCCGAACCCTGCACGTCGGCCTTGATGATGATGGCGAGTTCCTTCAACTGGCCTTCAGCCATCTGCTGCTGCAGGGATTCCAGTGTCATGCGTGAGCCACGGGCGCCGAGCGCCTTGGCTTTGGCCTGCGTCTGGCGGTAGGTCACGATCTGGCGAGCCTTGAGCGAGTCGTCCACCACCTGCAGGAGGTCGCCCGGCGAGGGCAACGCCGAGAGGCCGAGGATTTCGACCGGCGTTGAGGGCCCGGCCGACTTGATCTTGCGGCCCATGTGGTCGAACAGCGCGCGCACCTTGCCGTCCACCGTGCCGGCGATGAAGAGATCGCCTTCGTGAATCGTGCCATCCTGCACCAGGACGGTGGCCACAGGGCCGCGGCCACGGTCGAGTTTGGCTTCGAGCACCGTGCCCTGGGCCATGCGCGTGGGATTCGCCTTGTGACTGCCGATGTCGGCCACGAGCAGAACCATCTCGAGCAACTGGTCCAGATTCGTCTGTTGCTTGGCGGACACTTCCACGGTGACCGTGGTGCCACCCCATTCTTCGGGCTGCAACCCGAGTTCCGACAGCTCACGCTTGACGCGCTCGGGGTTCGCTCCGGGCACGTCGATCTTGTTCACCGCCACGATGATCGGCACATTCGCCGCCTTCGCGTGGTCGATGGCTTCCTTGGTCTGCGGCATCACGCCGTCGTCGGCGGCCACCACGAGGATGACGATGTCGGTGACCTTGGCGCCGCGGGCGCGCATCATCGTGAACGCCGCGTGACCAGGCGTATCGAGGAACACGACCCGGCGGTTGTTCACCTCCACCGAATAGGCGCCGATGTGCTGGGTGATGCCACCGGCTTCGCCCTGGGCGACTTTGGCCTTACGAATCGCGTCCAGCAGCGTCGTCTTGCCGTGATCGACGTGCCCCATGACCGTCACCACGGGCGCACGCTCCACCATGTCTTCCGGTTTCGAGGAGGTGGTTTCCACATCCACCACTTCCTCTTCGAACGAGCGGATGAGCACTTCGGCGCCGAAGTCGCGCGCCACGAGCTGCGCCGTCTCGGCATCCAGCGTGGAGTTGATGGTCATCATCATGCGACGATCCATCAGCTTCTTCATGACGTCCTTGGCCTTGACCTCGAGCTTGTCGGCCAGATCCTTCACCGACATGCCTTCAGCCAGCGTGATGAGCTTGGTGATGGGCGGCGGCGGCTCCTGCATCATCGGCATGCTGGGCCGGTCGTCGCGGCGCGGTCCACGGGTGCGCGGGCCCGAGTACGACGGGCGATAGCCCGTTTGACCCGGGCGATACTGGCCGAGCGGCGGACGCTGGCCGAGCGGGCCTGCTGGACTGCCGGGCATCCCCGGCCGGACGGGCTGCGAGGGCAGGGGGCGAGGCCCACCAAGCGGCGGACGCGGGCCCGTGGGCATGGGACGGCCCATCGGGCCTCCCTGACGCGCCTGCATGCTCGGGTCGGCCGGTCGGGTCGGAGCCGGCGCTGACTGCTGCGGCCGCACCACCGGCCGTTGCGGAATGGGGCGTGCGGCCGGAGCTTCGCCGGTCAGCGGGTCTTCAATGCGCAGGCGGCGCGTGGGCGGCACCACGCGTCCCGACGGACGGAGCGGCGCGGGCGTGGTTACGGGCGTCGGCGTCGTGGGTGCTACCAACGGTTTGGCGACGCGCGGCTCGGGCACAACGACCGGCGGCGGGACATGCACCACGGGAGTCGGTACCACAGGCGTTGCCGCCACTGCGGGCGTCGGTGGTGCCACAACTGGCGCCGGCGGCGGTTCTGGCACGACCTCAACGACAGGCGGCGCAACCGGCTCGGGCTCGACATGCACGACGGGCTCGGGCGCCTCAGGGACAGGCGTGGGCTCGGGCACCACGGGTGCCTCTGGTGTGGCTGCCGCCGCGTCGTCGGTGGCGGTCGCCGGCTTGACCGTTTTGACCAGCCGCGGCCGTAACACGGGCGCCGCAGGTTTGACGGGTTCCGGCGCCTTGGCGCCCTTGGCCGACGCCTTTTTGGCTGGCGCCGCCGGCGTGTCGGCAAACATCGCGCCGCCGGGCAGCGTGATCTTGCGCGCGCGCGCCTGGCGTTCGACGAACTGGCGGGCGACGATCTCCTCGATCGAACTCGACGCGCTCTTGGCCTCGATGCCCGTTTCTTTCTTGAGCAGCGCGAGGGCTTCCGGGCTTGAGAGGCCCAGCAGTTCAGCGACTTTATAAATCCGGACAGTGGACAAAAGGAACCTCGAAGAATCTACAAACCAGAATTGGCGGCGGCCTGCACAGCCGCAACCGTCTCGGCGTCAAAGCCGGGGAGTGCCAGGAGTGCCTCGGTGCTCGCGGCGCGCACTTGCTCCACCGTCGTGAAGCCGCCCGCCGTGAGGGCGCTGATGACCTCCACGTGGATTTCCGGCAGCACGAGCGGCGCCGCGCTTTCCGCAGCTTCGCCAAACTCCAGGCCGGCCATCGTCAGCTCAACTTCTTTTTTCTTGTCTTCATCGCTCTTGATGTCGATCTTCCAGCCGGTGAGTTTGGCCGCCAGGCGCACGTTCTGGCCCTTTTTGCCGATGGCGAGCGACAGTTGCCGGTCTTCGACCAGCACCTCCATCACGCGCGCTTCGTCATCAATGATCGTCACGCGCTGCACGCGGGCCGGGGAGAGCGCCTTGGTGACAAAATCCACCTGGTCTTCCGACCACTCGACGATGTCGATTTTTTCTCCGCGCAGTTCGCGGATGATGGCCTGCACGCGAGTGCCGCGCATGCCGACGCACGCGCCCACCGGGTCCACATCGCGCTCGCGCGAGAAGACCGCGACCTTGGCGCGATCGCCGGCCTCACGCACACAGCCACGAATCATGACCGTGCCGTCGTAAATTTCCGGCACTTCCTGCTCGAACAGTTTGACGAGCAGCGCCGGGTCGGTGCGCGACAGCACCACCTGCGGCCCCTTGGCGTTGAGCGTGACGGCCTTGATGACGGCGCGCACACGGTCGCCGATGGCGTAATTTTCGGCGCGCGACTGTTCACGGCGCGGAATCTGCGCCTCGATGCGGCCAATTTCCACGATGAGGTCGCCGCTCTCGAAGCGCTTGACCATGGCGTTGACCACTTCGCCCACGCGCTGGCTGAACTCGTTGTGAATCTTCTCGCGTTCGGCTTCCCGCACGCGCTGGGCAATGACCTGCTTGGCCGTCTGCGCGGCGATGCGGCCCAGTTTGGCTGTCTCTTTCGGGAACTCGATTTCCATCCCCGTCTCGGCTTCTTCGCCGTACAGCTCCTGCGCTTCGCTGAGCAGAATCTCCTTGGCGGGGTCCACCACGGTCTCCACGATCTGCCGGACGGCGTAGAGTTCGACCTGCCCGGTTTCCATGTTGAACCGCGACCGCAAGTCGTCGTCTTCCTTGAACACCTTGCGCGCGGCGGCCAGGTATGCGTCCTCGATCGCGCTCACGACGATGGTCGGGTCAATGCCCTTGTCCTTCGCCACCATGTCAATCATTTGCTGCAGTTCAGTCGCCATAATCAGAACTCAACTTCCAGACGCGCCCGGCGAACTCCGCCAAGCGGCACTCGATGGACCCGACGGCCTTCGGTGAGGAGAATGTGCCCCTCGTCGAAGCCAGACAGCCGGCCCGCGAAACTTGTCTGTCCCTCCACCGGCTCAGACGTCACGATCTTGGCCAGACGCCCCGTGAACCGACGATAGTCGGCTTCGTGACGCAGCGGCCGATCGAGGCCGGGTGAGGACACCTCAAGGGTGTAGGCCTGTCCAAGCGCCGCACCCAAATCATCTTCCACGTCGAGCAACGTGCCCAGATCGTGGCTCACGCGCTGGCAGTCGCCGATGCCCACCGCCTGGTCGGGCCGGTCAGGGCCATCCGATTCCTGCCACGGGCGATCCACCATCACCCGCAGGACCCAACCGATCGATTCGCGTCGGAACTGCAGATCAAACAGCTCCAACCCATGACTCGCCATCACGCGGATGGCCGCCTCACGTACCCGTTCAACAGCGGCTTCGCGCGACATGGCCCCTACCAAAAATTGGTCCTAAAAAGACAAAAAGTGGGCACGGGCCCACTTACCACTACATTCCCGTTACGACCACCCGAGAGTATAGCACCCTTCGACTCGTCGAGCCGTGGGACCTTACATGAACGAGCAGGTGGTGGCAGGCGCGGCGGGTGGGGCGGCGATGGCGGCAGTCACCAGGTCGGCCATCACCGAATAGCCGTAGTCGCTGGGGTGGAAGCCGTCACTCGAGTAAAAGGCCGCCTGATAGACCGGCGCGTGGCACATCAAATCCACGATGCGGACCTTGGCCGAGCGGGTGGCATTCATGCCGGCCGTGAAACCGGCCGAGAGCTGGCGCAGGTACGAACGCTCGTCTTCGTTGTAGCCGGCTGCGTAGGGGAGCCGGGCCAGGTTGGGGAGATTCAGGACCACCACCGTGGCGCCGCCCGCGCGGGAAGTGATGCCGGAGATAAACGACAAAAAGTCGCGCGCGAAGTTCTGGATCTGGGTCTGGGCGTACGCCGGTCGGGCACTGGAGGCCAGGGGCTTGAGGGCCGCGCCGATGGTGTTGACGCCGTTCGCGTCGGAAAAGACCGTGACAATTGTGGAGCCGACGGCCACGAACGGCAGTTGCCCATCAATCATATTGGCCGGAATGCCGCGTCCGAGGCTGTTGCCGATGGTCATGATCTCGCGGCTCAGCACGGCGCCGGGAACCCCGAGGTTGAGAAACGCCAGATTGGGGTTCGCGGCCCGCAGGCGGCGCGCGACGATCTGCACGTAGCCGGCCCCGTCCGGGCAGGCTGCAAACGGGACGCAGGGCGAGCTGCTGCCGTAGCCAATGGCGTCACTGGCGCCCAGAGCCGTGTAGCTGACGCCGCCCGTCACGATCGGGCCGGGTTCGGTTGGCTTGGAGAGCAGGTCGCACCCGGCCGACACCAGGAGTGCGGCCCCGGCCAGCACAAAAATCCCGGTCGCGGGCCGAAGGGGGAAAAGTCGCATACGAAGGAGTATCGGTCGGTTCAGGCCCGGCCGACAGTGGCGCCGAAAAAAGACGTCGGGTGTCTTTTTCGTCGAAAAAGACACCCGACGTCTTTTTAAACTCGCGTTACGAGCTCGAATTTGGGACGACGACCAAGTCGTAGCCGCGGGAGCCGGAGATGGTGGCGTCTACGACGGTGCCTCGCACAAGCGTTGTGGGGTCGCATTGGTCGAAATACACCATCGCATCGATATCGGGCGCCTGGCCCTCAAGACGACCCAGCACCACCAGGTCAGACTCCGGCGACGGGCCGTCCACCATCACCCGCACGTTGTCCCCCTTACGGGCCTTCAGGCGCTTCGCCACGATCTGTTTCTGCAGCTTCATCACTGCGCCGCGTCGGGCCTGCTTCACCTTCGCCGGTACGTCGTCTTCGAACTCGTGCGCGCGGGTGCCTTCTTCATGCGAGTACGTAAACACACCGACGTGGTCGAATTCCGTGTCGCGCACGAAGTCCATCAACTGAGCAAAGTCCTCTTCGGTCTCGCCCGGGAATCCCACGATGAACGTGGTGCGCAGGGTCACCCCGGGTACGAGCCGGCGCACACGCGCCAGCAACTTGTCGTAGGTCGCGCGATTTCCGGGACGCCGCATCCGCCGCAAGACATCCGCCGACGCATGCTGCAGCGGCAGGTCGACATAGCTGCAGACCTTCGGGCATTCCGCCATCGCCTGCAGCACGTCGTCAGTGATCGTCGTGGGGTAGAGGTAGAGCAGACGAATCCACTCCAGGCCGTCGACGTCACTAAGCCGGCGGAGCAGGGTGGCCAGCGCGCCTCGTTCACCGCGGTCGATGCCGAAGAACGTGGTGTCCTGTGAAATGAGCAGCAGTTCCTTCACGCCCTGCGCAGCGAGTTGTTCAGCCTCGCGTACGACCGCGTCCACCTCGCGACTGCGGTATTTGCCCCGCAGCGTCGGGATGATGCAGAAGGCGCAGGTGTAGTCGCAGCCTTCCGCGATCTTCACGTAGGCGAAGTGCGAGGGCGTGGTCAGCACCCGCGGCGTGTCGCTGCCATAGAGGTAGGTGATGTGTGCGCCTGGATGCTCTTTGACTCCGGTCACCTCGGCTCTCGACCGGAACAGCGTCATCGGCGTCGCCTGCCCCGCAATCGCGCCTACGATTTCGGGCACTTCGCCGGTGCCCAGGCACACGTCAATTTCCGGAATCTCGGCTTGAAGCTGTTCACGATACCGCTCAGCCAGGCAGCCGGTGACGATCAATTTTTTGCACGACCCGTCACGCTTGAACTGAGCCATCTCGAGGATCGCATTCACCGACTCCTCTTTCGCGTTGTCGATGAACGCGCAGGTGTTGACGACGATGACCTCGGCGGTGGAGGCGTCGGCGGTGAGCTCGTGCCCGGCGTGTTTCGCCAGGCCGAGCATGACCTCGCCGTCCACGAGGTTCTTCGGACAACCCAGCGAAACGAAACCAATTTTCATTATGGGTAAATTCTGTAGAGCATGCGCGGATACGGAATCGCCTCGCGCAGGTGGTCGAGACCGCAAATCCACGACACCACACGTTCGATGCCCATGCCGAACCCGCCGTGGGGCACGCTGCCGAAGCGGCGCAGGTCGAGATACCACTCGAAGGCTTCCTGCGGAAGGTTGTGCTCCTTGATGCGCTGCAGCAGGAGGTCGAGGTCTTCCAGGCGCTGGCCGCCGCCGATGATTTCGCCGTAGCCTTCCGGGGCCAGCACGTCCACCGACATCGACACTTCGGGGCGCCCGTCCATCGGCTTGAAGTAGAAGGCCTTGATCTCGCTTGGGTAACCTGTCACGGCTACTGGGCCGTCGAAGTGTTCCGACAGCGCGGTTTCATCGGGACTGCCGAAGTCCCCACCCCATTCAAACGGAAGGCCCTTGCTCTTGAGCACCGTGACTGCTTCGTCGTACGTGATGCGGGCGAACGGCGCCGTGATGCGAGACAGCTTCGACGTATCCCGCTCGAGCACCTTGAGTTCACGCTCACGGCGATCGAGCACCCGCCCGATGACATGCGTGACCAACCCCTCGGCGAGCGTGATGACGTCGTTGAGGTCGGCATAGGCCACCTCGGGTTCAACCATCCAGAACTCGGTCAGGTGTCGCCGTGTCTTTGATTTTTCCGCGCGAAACGTCGGGCCAAAGCAATACGTGCGCCCCAGAGCCATCGCATTCGCTTCGTTGTACAACTGGCCGCTCTGCGTCAGATACGCGGTGGTGTCATCGAAGTACTGCACGGGAAAGAGCGTGGTGGTGCCCTCACACGCCGACGGCGTGAAGATGGGACCGTCAGCCAGAATGAACCCGCGGCTGTTGAAGTAGTCGCGCACGGCGTCGATGACCTCGTGGCGTACGCGAAGAATGGCCTGCTGCCGCTGGGAGCGAACCCAGAGGTGCCGCCGGTCCATGAGAAAGTCCACGCCGTGTTCTTTCGGCGTGATCGGGAAGTCGTGCGACGCGCCCACGACCTCAAGCCCCGTGGCCTCGATCTCGAATCCGCTGGGCGCTCGCGAATCTGCGCGTGGCGTGCCGTGCACGATGATCGCTGATTCCTGGGAGAGGTGGTCGGCCGTGGCGAAGATCTCGTCGCCCACCGCGGCCTTGGACATCACGGCCTGGATAAAGCCCGACCCGTCCCTGACCTGCAGGAAGTGAATTTTGCCGCTGGAGCGCTTGCCGGCCAGCCAACCCTTCAGGGTGACCGGTGTTCCCACATGCTTGGCAATGTCTTCAATGTAGACGTGCATCCCGTGATCTTATCGGAAAGTCAGGCGCCTACCGGAATTCCTCGACGTAGCGCGCCAGGAGTTCCCGGAGGGGTGTGAACCTCGGGTACTTGTGCAACTGCTGTCGAGCGTAGCGAAGGGTGCGGGGAATGTACTGAATGTACACGGTGTTCCCGCGAGCGGTGGTCTGGTAGCCGAAGGTACCCAGGGCCTTGAGGTTGCGCTGCAGGGCCATTTCGTCGAACCGGCGCCGGAAGTCTTCCGCTTCGCCCGGACGCCCGGCCAGTGCCAGGAAGTACGCGAGCAGTTCGTCCACGTCTTTGTCGGAGATGTCCACATAGGAGTCGCGCAACAGCGACACAAGGTCGTACGTGTCGGGACCCATCCGCGCGTCCTGGAAATCAATGATCCACAACTGGCCTCCCGACAGCATCAGGTTTCGGCTGTGATAGTCGCGGTGGCACAACACCCGTGGCTCGGCGGCCAGGGTCTCTACCAGGCTGAGCAGTTCACGACGCAGCGCGTCGCGGTCGCCGGCCGCAAACGCGACACCGCGATAGCCTTCCAGGAAGTGCTTGATGAAGAAGTCCGTTTCCCACGTGAGCTTGTCCTCGTCGAAGGCGATGCCGTAGGGGATGTACTGCGTGTCCTGCAACTCTCGACCACGCCGTTGCATCACTTCAATAAAGCCGACGGCCTGGCGGTACAGCGCCGCATGCGCCTGCGCGGGAGCCGCGCCCACGTGGGCCTGCAGCGTCACATCGCCCAAATCCTCGAGGGCCAGCACGCCATGGTCTGCGGCCTCACCCAGGATCTTCGGCACCGGCAACGGCATCGCGCCAAACAGCCCTGACACGTTCACGAAGGGCAGCGTCGTGTAGTCGAACGGGCCGGCACTGACCGCGAGCACAAACGACTGGCCGGTGGGTGGCAAGACGCGGAAGTATCGCCGGTCGGACGCATCACCGGTCAGCGGCACGACGCGCGCGGATGACTGTTTGGTGCGATCGAGATATATCTGGACGGGTGCGGGAAGCGAAGGGCCGGACACGATCTGAGTCTATCGGGAAAATTGAGATTGAGGCCACGGGACCCACCGCTGCCAACGATTTGTATCCCCCGCTGAGACAGCCTAAAATCACCGCAGTACAACCGATGAATTGCCCTGAGTGCAGCCGGGATACGCCTGGCAACGCCGACCGATGCGCATATTGCGGTGCGCGCCTGGGCGTGAGTGAGGCCGAGACAGGGATCGGAACGGTCGGCCGACCGATTCCCACCGACGCCGACGCCACACAGCTCGGGCCTCCGCCAGCGGCGTTTGACCCTGACGCCACACAACTGGGCGCTCCGCCAGCGGCGCATGATCCAGACGCCACCCAACTGGGCACCTCCGCGCCAACCCGTGGCAGCACGGGGGGCGCCACTGGCTCGAACTGGCGCGAACGCAGCGCCACCGGCACAGGCTCCACTGCCGGCACCCGCGTGCCCCGGTCCTACGGCGACGCCGCCATCGACCTCGTCGGCCAGCCTCTCGGTAACCGCTATCAAATCATCCGCCTCCTCGGCGCTGGCGGCATGGGCGCCGTCTATCAGGCCTGGGATCAAGACCTGAGCGTGGTTGTCGCCCTAAAGACCGTTCGCCCAGAAGTGGCGGCGGATCCTGAGGCGGCCCGCATGCTGGAGCGGCGCTTCAAGCAGGAACTGCTGCTGGCCCGCAAAGTCACCCACAAGAACATTGTCCGCGTCCATGACATGGGCGACGTGGACGGCATCAAGTACATCACGATGCCGTACCTGGAAGGTACGGACCTCTCGGACATCCTGAAGGCGGAAGGCAAGCTGCCGGTGGAACGGGTGATGCCGATCGCCCGGCAGGTGGCGTCGGGCCTGGCAGCGGCGCACGCGGCCGGCGTGGTCCACCGAGACCTGAAGCCCGCCAACATCATGATGCAGGCCAACGGCGAGGCGCTGATCATGGACTTCGGCGTGGCGCGGTCCACGTCCGGACACGCCGGGGACGCTCCGGCCGGAGGCGCGGCGCCGGACCTGAGCGCGGCCCACGGCCACACCATGGTGGGCTCGGTGGTCGGTACACTCGAGTACATGGCGCCCGAACAGGCGAAGGCGCAGCCGGTGGACCAGCGGTCCGACATCTATGCGTTCGGCCTGATCCTCTACGACCTGCTGCTGGGACGGACCCGCGCCAAGGGCCCGGAGGGCGTGTTCGGCGAACTGCAGCAGCGCATGAAAGAGGCGCCTCCAGCGCCGAAGACCAAAGACCCGTCGATTCCCCTGGCGCTCGACGAGATCATCACGCGCTGCATCCAGCCCGACGCGGCTGCGCGCTTCCATACGACGATGGATTTGGTGGCGGCGCTCGATCGGCTCGATGACAAGGGCGCGCCGATTCCCATCGTGCGACGCCTCACCAAGAGGATGGCCGCGGCGGCCGTGGTGGTGCTGGCGTCGCTGATTGGATTGACGTGGTGGGCCGCGCGAGGACCCGACGCGGAAGTGGCGCACGAGCCGGTGTCCGTGCTGATCGCGGACTTCCAGAACGGCACGGGGGACGCCACGCTCCAGGGCACGCTGGAACCGGTAATGCAGCTTGCGCTGGAAGGCGCGTCGTTTATCAGCGCCTACGATCGCGGCGGCATCCGCCGCGCGCTCGGCGTGCGGCCGCCCGAAGTACTCAATGAGCAGGCCGCGCTCGAACTGGCCGTCAAACAGGGCATCAACGTCGTCTTGTCCGGTACGGTGGCGCAGGCCGGAAGCCGTTACGACATTTCGGTGAAGGCGATACAAGCCGTCACCGGCAACGTCATTGCCACAGAATCCGAGCGAGCGTCGAGCAAAGACAACGTGCTGGCTGCGGCCACGAGCCTGGCCGGCTCCCTGCGCCGGGCGCTGGGTGATACGACCTCCGACGACTCGGCGCAGCGCTTTGCCATGGAGACGTTGTCGGCCACGTCGATCGAGGCGGTGCGTGAGTACGCGAAGGGCATGGAAGCCTTGTCGCAGAGCAAGTTCGAAGATGCGCTGCGGGCTTTCTCAAAGGCGGTGGAGCTCGACCCGAACTTCGGCACGGCCTACGGCGGGATGGCGATTTCGTCACGCAACCTGGACCGGCAGCAGGACGCGCTGAAGTACGCCGACGAGGCGATGCGGCACACGGGCGGCATGACGGAGCGCGAACGGTATCGCGCACGCGGCCTGTATTACTACCTCACGAATGACTACAAGAGCTGCGTGAAGGAGTATGGCGACCTCATCGCGAAGTACTCCGCGGACCCGGCGGCCCGTAACAACCGTGCGCTGTGCCTGACGTATCTGCGCGATCTGCCTACGGCCGTGGAGGAAATGCGCGCGGTGGTGAAGCTGCTGCCGAACCGCGTGTTGTATCGCGAGAACCTGGCGCTCTACACGGCGTACAGCGGCGATTTTCCTGCGGCCGAGCTGGTGGTGCAGGAGATGCCTGAGCCGGGCCTGTTCGCGCTGCTGGCGCGCGCGTTTGCCGAACTGGGCCAGGGCCTGCGGCCCAAGGCCACCGAGACGTATCGGGCGCTGGGCACGATCGACGAAGAAGGCGCGTCCTACATGGCGTCGGGCCTGGGCGACCTCGCGATTCAGGAAGGCCGGTATTCAGACGCCGCGCGCATCCTGACGCAGGGCGCCGCGGCAGACCTGGCCGCCAAGAACCAGGACCGGGCCGCCCTGAAGTTCGCCGCCCTCGGCTATTCGCACGTCCTGCGTGGGCAGAAGCCTGCCGCGATTGCCGCGGCCGACAAGGCGCTGGCCAACAGCCAGTCCGTGAAGATTCGATTCCTGGCGGCGCGTGTCTACGTGGAGGCGGGCGCCACGGCCAAGGCCACGAAGATTGCTGCCGAACTTGGTGGCGAACTGCAGGCTGAGCCGCAGGCCTACGCGGCCATTCTCGAAGGACTGCAGGCGTTGTCTGCCGGCAACAATCGCGTGGCGGTTGAAAAGCTGACCGCGGCCAACACGCTGTTCGAGAGCTGGATTGGCCACTTCGACCTCGGCCGCGCCTACCTGGCCGCCAAGGCCTATCCGCAGGCGGATTCCGAGTTCGACCGGTGCATCACGCGCCGGGGCGAAGCCCTTTCGCTGTTCCTGGACGAAGAACCCACCTACGGATACTTCCCGTCGGCCTATTACTACCAGGGCCTTGTCCGGGAAGGCCTGCGCAGTACGAACTTCGCAGACTCCTACCGCGCCTACCTCGACCTGCGCGGCAACTCCAAAGAAGACCCGCTCGTCGCTGACGCCAGGAAGCGCGCGGGCGGATAACCATCAAAGACAAACGGCCGGTGCGTTGCCCGCATTATGCGGACGACGCGCCGGCCGTCTGTCTTTGATGGCCGTTCGATCAGCGGAAGCGGATGAACGTGGCCTTCGCGGCCGTTCCGTCGTTCAGCGTCAACTTGATCACGTAACAGCTGGTCCTGCTCGCCGCCGACGTGTCCCAGTTGAAGATGAACTGCGCGCTGCCGAACCGGTAGGTGCTGTTACCCGTCGGACGGCCGGTCGGATCCAGCAACTGGAGCGCCGTGCCGCCGTTTGTGGTGCAGCTTCCACCGTTGGTGGACGAGTAGGTGCCTGGCACCGCCACCAGCGTCTTCAGCGACGCGAGGTCGCTGACCACGGCCCCACCCAGCGTCAGCGACCACTTCAGCGGAATCGCCTTGCCGAACGAGAAGACGCCCGCGTTGGACGGTGCGCCCTCTGTCCCGGCCGTCACCATCGGTGACAGGAACCCGGTGAACACATACAGCAGCCGCTGCACCGTGATGGTGACCGTTGCCGTGGTGCCGCTGGTCCCGTCCCACGCGTTGTACGAGAACGAGTCCACTCCGTAGAAGCCCGCACCGGGCGTGTATGTGAACGACCCGTTCGCGCCCAGCGTCAGCGTGCCATTGGCCGGGCCGCTGGCGAGCACTGCCGTCAACGTGCCGTCAATGTCACTGTCGTTGCCGAGCACGCCCGGTGCCACGAGGGTCAGCGCACTGCCCTGAATCGTCGTGTAGGCGTCGTTGCCGGCCAGCGGCAGGTCGTTCACCGACGCCACGGCGATGGTAACTGTCACGGTGGCGCTGTTCGCGCTGCCGTCGTTGGCGTAGTAGGTGAACGCGTCGGGGCCGTTGTAGTTGGCCGCCGACGTGTAGACGAACGAGCCGTTGGCATTGAGCGCCAGCGTGCCGTTCGAGGGACCAGACACGAGGACGGCTGTGAGCGCATCACCGTCCACATCCGAGTCGTTACCGAGCACGCCATTCGCCGCGACCACCAAGGGCGTGTCTTCCGCCGCCGCGAATCCGTCTGCCGTCGCCGTGGGCGCGTCATTCGCCGCGCCGACAGTGATCGTCACCGTCACGGTGCCGCTATTGGCGTTGCCGTCGTTGGCGTAGTAGGTGAACGCGTCGGGGCCGTTGTAGTTGGCCGCCGGCGTGTAGACGAACGAGCCGTCGGCACTCAGCGTCAGCAGGCCATTCGCGGGGCCCGACACAAGAACGGCGTTCAGCACGTCGCCATCCACGTCCGAATCATTCGCCAGCACACCGTTAGCTGCTGCCACGGTCAGCGCCGTGTCTTCGGACGCCGCATAACCTTCGCCCGTTGCCGAGGGCGCGTCATTCACCGGCGCCACTGTGATCGTCACTGTTGCTGCGGCCGTGCTGACGCTGCCGTCGGTGGCCGTGTAGGTGAACGTATCGACGCCGTTGAAGTTGGCCGCCGGTGTGTAGTCGAACGAGCCGTCAGCGTTGAGCGTCACCGATCCATTCGAGGGGCCGGCGACGAGTGCGGCGGTGAGCGTGCCCGCCGGGCTGTCCGGATCGAGGTCGTTGCCCAGCACGCCATTGGCCGGCACGTTCAGCGTAGTGTCTTCAACGGCGTCGTACGCATCCGCGCCTGCCGTCAGCGCGGCGTTGACCGCCGTGATGGTCACCACGTTGGACGCGTCGCTCTGAATCGCATCCGCATACACGGCCACCGCAAAATAGGTGTACTGCTGGCCGTCCAGGAGTTCGGCGCTGTCCACCACCGTGTAGTCGGTCTGGCCCAGGGCTGACGTGGCGCGGCCCACTTCGATCCAGGCCGGCGTGACTTCTGCGCCGACGACGCGATAGACGATGAATTCGAAGACGCCGCCAACGTTGGGTGCCTTGAAGGTGACCTTCACGTCGTGGAGTGGCGAAGTCTCATCCGGGGCGCAGTTGACGCCAATCACGCAGGCCGTGAATTCGTTGGGTGGCGTCTTGGCGAGGTCGCCGGCCAGTTCGAAGTCGAGCTCGCCGCCGATGTTGTTCGGGTCGCCGGTGAAGAGGTCACCGCCGCCGTAGTCGCCCCGGCCGTAGTCGCCACGCCCGTAATCGCCGCGGCCATAGTCGCCACGGCCGTAATCGCCGCGTCCGTAGTCGCCACGGCCCAGGTCGCCGCGGCCGTAATCGCCGCGCCCGTAATCGCCGCGGCCGTAATCGCCGCGGCCATAGTCGCCGCGCCCGTAGTCGCCGCGTCCTGCGTCCAGCGACATGGCGCCGAGCCGCAGATTACCGAGCTCGTCAATGTAGAGTCCGCCGGCGCTGCGGCGGCTGCCCACCTGGTTGAGGCGGATGGTGGCCCAGTCGTTCGAGCCCTTCAGCAACTCCGAGCCGCCCGTGCCGTCTGCGTTCAACGTCGTCCGCCCGTTGAAATTGATATCGATGGCGCTGGATACGGCCGTGATCCCGTTGGCGGCCCAATCGATGCCACTCCCCGCATTCCTGGCGTCAATACGCACCATGGCCGGCTCAGTGAGAGCGCCGAACGTGTCGCGCAGCAGCGCCGATCCATCGCAGTGGCTCTTGGCCGGCGTGCCTTTGCCTTCGAGGTAGCTGCCCAGCAGCGGCGCGTACCAGCCGATGCGATACGGCGAGCCCATGACGTCGCCGTCCACGAGGCCGCCTTCATTCAACTCCACGCCGACGGCGCCAGAGAAGTCCAGGTGCGGCCGGCCCGCGTTGTCCAGCAGCCCGCGCAACTGATAGAGGTAGTTCATCACGCTCAGATATGTGGGCTTGCAGTTCGGGTTGGGCGACAGCCGCGTGGACTGCTCGCCGCTGTGCCGACGCTCGAAGTTATGCCCCAGTTCGTGCATCAGCGTGGACGCCTGCATGAACGGCGTGCCGATGGGCAGGCCGGACGTGTCGGCAAATGCGCCCAGCGTCACCAGCACGTCGCCGCCGGGGAAGTCTCCCACGCCGGTGGTGGTGCGCGGCGTGCGGAAGTCCGGGTTCACGATCTCGTCTGCGGCGCACGCGTTGGTGTCGGTGCCGGTCAACGCGCCGGTGGTCGCGTTCTTGCAGGGCGACTCGGACTTCGGCAGGCCGAGGGCATGCGCGAACAGCGCGTAGTGGAAGATGTCCTTGCGGTTCCGATCGAAGCGGCGGTCGCAGGTCGCGCCGGGCGCATCACACACGTCGTCTTCGCCCGGCGCCGGCGGCGGTTCTCCGCTCAGCACTTCATCCTTGAGATAACGGAAGCCGGTCTTCCAGCCGACCGTACCCGGATAGGCCTTGAACTGGCAGTCCCAGGGCGCACCGGTCTCCGCACAGAGCGTGGACGTCATTTCATCGATGGCTTCGCCGCCGCGCGCGAGGCCACTGCCGCGAATGAGGTAGGCCTCAGCGTTCTTGGCCGGGTTCGACTCGTCGCCAGGGGCGTAGCCGTTGCCCACGTCGAAGTGCACCTTGATGCCTTCCTTGAAGAAGGAATCCCCGACCAGCTTCAACGCTTCGTGCGACGGCAGGTGTGAGTGCGCCGGCTTGGTCGTGCTGCCGTAGGTGGTGTCGACGCCGGTCGTCATGTAGCCAATCTCGACGAAGATGTCGGGCGTGTTCACGCTGGCGCCCATGTCGCCCAGGGCCGGCAGGGCCTTGCCGTTCGGATCGATGATCGGCGCGGCGGAGGTGGAGGTTTCCCACACGTCGAGCAATCCGTCGTTGTCCACGTCCTGCACGGCGGTCTTGAAGACCATCGCGCCGAACGTCAGGCAGTCGCCTGAACCCACTGAGGTGTCGATGGTGGTTGTCACTGCGCCGTCGGCGCCAGGGTTGACGGCGTAGGTCAGGTTGTCCCACCCATTGCCCGCGGTTCCGCCGAACGGATTGGCCGGGAGCAGGAGGTTGCCGTCGAAGAACAGGTTTTCGTTCTTGTTGGCCTGGCCGCTTCCGCCGATGTAGGTGATCCTCGCGTTCGGGTTGGTGGTGGCCGGCTGGTAGAAGCCCTTGAGCGTTTGCGACAGCGTGCTGCTGCTGTTGTCGATGGTATGGCTGCCGTCGTAAATCACCACTGCACTGAGCGCCGCGTTTGCATCCGGGCTCCGGTAGACCACCACCACGCTGGCGCCGAGCGCGATCGGGGTGGCGTTGCCGTTGCCGCCGGTGTCAGGCACCTGAACGGTGTGGCTGCCATTGACCAGGATCTTGCCTTCGGCATCGACGCCGAAGAACCGGAGGACATCCGCGCGATAGGTGTACGTGCGCTTGGAGCCGCCACCCGAACCCGTGCCGCCGCCCGCACTCCAGCACGGCGCCGAACCAGACGCGCCGAGCACTTTGCCCATCGGCAAATCGACTCCGGTTTCCTGGCCTGACGAGTCGAGCTCAGGTGTCTCAAGAGGGTTTCCGCGGAAGGTCACACCCGCGTTGCCCGAATCAGAGCCAAGCGTATTGGTCGACACGACCTGCCAATACAGGTACGCCGCCTGAATATCGGAACCAGTGGGTACGCCGGCGACATTGATGGTGCCAGTCGCCAAGCCGTTCACACCCGTGTTGCGCAGGCCGACACCGCCAACGACGTAGTCGCCGGTGACGAAATAGTTCTTGAAGAACTTCAGCGGATCCGCCGCCTGTGCCTCCACCGGCACTCCGCCGCGGTTCAAGATTAGCAGGAGCGCTGCTCCGGTGATTGCTGTCAGTAGTGCGCGTTTCATTCTTGGGTTCCTTACCCTCACGTGGGGTCGTGGCCTGACCGCAGGTATCTTCGTCGGAAGCGTGCTGGTCGCCTGGGTGATTGCTTGCATGACAAGGTAAGTTGGGACCTAAATCAAGTCAAGACAAAAATGTGCAAGTCGTTACTGTTCTGTAATTTAGACCGGGTGGCAGCGTTGTGGTCGAAGGAGCGATACGATCGACCCGGATGCTTCCAACGGTTGTTCTGACTGCGGGTCTGGGTACCCGCCTTGATCCGATCACGCGCTACTTGGCGAAGCCTGCGGTGCCGATGGCGGGGAAGACGCTGATCGAGCGCGTGCTCGAGTGGCTGTACCGTGAAGGCATCCGTGACGTGGTGCTCAACCTGCACCATCGGCCCGAGAGCATCACGTCGGTCGTCGGTGATGGGGGCGCGCTTGGGGTGCGGGTTCGGTATTCGTGGGAACCCGTGATTCTTGGGTCTGCGGGTGGCCCGAAGCAGGCGCTCGCGTTGTGGCCCGGCCTGACTGGCCCGTGCCTCATCGTCAACGGCGACACCCTGACCGACGTGCCACTGGCCTCGTTGATCGAAGCCCATCGCGCGTCGGGCGCGCGGGTCACGATGGCCGTGGTGCCCAACACCCGGCCCGATCACTACAACGGCATTCGCGTGGATGCGAATCGCCGCGTGACGGACTTCGTGGCGAAGGGGCACTCCGGCACGACGTGGCATTTTGTTGGCGTGCAGGTCGTGAATGCGGATGTGTTCGACGGCCTGCCCGCTGGAACGCCTGCCGAAACGGTGGCCGGCGTGTACCGCGATTTGGTGCGAACGGAGCCAGGTGCAGTGCGTGTCTTCCCCGTTGAGGCGCCGTTCCTTGACGTCGGTACGCTGGCCGACTACATCGCCGCCGTGATGCACACGGCCGGGACGGACAGTGTTGTGCTGGAAGGGACGAGCATCGTCGATGCCACGGCCGTGCTGACGCGCTGCGTCGTGTGGGACGGAGCGACCGTGGACGCGAACGTGAACCTGACCGGTTGCGTGGTGCTCTCAGGGGCGCACGTGCCCCCCGGCACCAACGCCACCGGTCAGGTCTTTATTCCTTAACGCTTCCGGACGACCGCGACCTGTTCCTGACCGCCGCGCCACACGAGCACGCGGATCAGCGTGCCGACTGTGGCGCGCGACAGGCGGGTGGTCACGTCGGCCGGCGTCGAAACGGCCGCGCCGTTAATCGCCAGGATCACGTCGCCGGGCGCCAGCACGCCGAGGGCCGCACTGCGCGGTGAAACCTCGGCGACCACCGCGCCTCCACGGCCCTCAGGCACCCGCAGGCGGCGCGAGAGTTCGGGCGTGATGACCTCAATCGAGACGCCGATACCGGTCTCAATCGGTGCGTCGGGCGAGGTTTCCTCAACCAGCTCCGGCTCGCCGGCCTCCGTCGCCAGGTCGAGTTCTTCGACCTTCACGTTGAGCGTCACTTCCTTGCCGCCCCGCATGACCTGCACCGGCACCGACGTGCCAGGCGTGGTGCGCGTGACCATGTTGATGAGGTCTTCGCTGCGTTGCACCGGCTTGCCGTTGAACGCCACCACCACGTCGTCAGCCTTCATGCCGGCCGAATCCGCCGGGCCACCGCGGATGACCTCGGACACGATCGCCCCGCCGGGCTTGGAAAGGCCGTATTCCTTGGCGTCAGCCTCGCTCATGGCCAGGCTCACCACCTGCACGCCGATGCGCCCGCGCACCACCTTGCCGTTACGCAGGCCCGGAAGGATCTCCTTGACGGTGTTGATCGGTACCGCGAAGCCGATGCCGATGTTGCCGCCGGCGTCGTCTGAAATGATGGCCGTGTTGATGCCGACCACTTCGCCGCGGACGTTCAGGAGGGGACCGCCGGAGTTGCCGCGGTTGATCGCGGCGTCGGTCTGAATCATCTCGAGATCACGGCCGCTCACGGGACGCAGTTGCTGGTCGGTGCGGCCCACCGCGCTGACCACGCCGACGGTGACGGTGTTCGAGAAGCCGAACGGGTTGCCGATGGCCATCACCCAGTCGCCGGGCTGAATCTGCTGCGAGTCGCCAAACTTCGCTTCAGACAGCGGCGCCTTCGGCATTTCGGTGATCTGCAGCAGGGCGCTATCGGTGAGCTTGTCGCGGCCGACCACCTTGGCTTTCAGGCCCGTGCCCGGTTCGCCCACGTCCATGCCGAACAGGAAGACTTCAATGCCCGTGGCGTCTTCGACGACGTGGTTGTTGGTGAGGATGAAGCCGGCTTTATCGATGATGAAGCCGCTGCCGGCGCCCTGGGCGTCGGGCAGTTCCTGCTGGCGCCCGCGGGGCTGCCGCTGCAGGAACTCTTCGAGCATGCCGCCACCCTGACCGGGCGCCGTGCGCATGCGGCGCGGTGTGGTGGTGCGGATGCTCACGACCACCGGGTTCTGGTCGTGCGCGATATTGCGGAACGTGCCGGCGTCGATGGGACCATCAAGCGGTGCGCTGTTGGTCTCGGGCACGTTGATTGTGCCGGCGAACGACGCCGGGGTGAAGTCGAAGCGCGCCGCGATGACCATGCCGGCCACCACCGACGCCAATGCAATCAGGAGCCCGTAAAAGAAAGTCGCCTTCCGATGTGACATGACTGTGTTACTCCCCCAACAAAAAGTATACCTGCCAGCTAGGACGCCGGGTCCGGGCCGAAAGTTCGGCCAGGACGCCGGTTAACAAATTTTTACATTTCGCCGTTCCAGTCGTCCGGCTCGGCCGCCGTTGACCGGAAGACTTCCAGGTGCCACTTGCCGCCGCCCCAGGGCTCAATGATATCGGCCGCTATGACGTCCACCAGAATTTCAGCGAACGACCGCTGCTCGGGGTCCTTCTCCAGGTGGTACGCCGGGTCGTCCCAGACGAAGCTGGGATAGAGCAACAGGGTCAGAAAGAGGTCGAACCCGTCATCGATGACCGTGATGAGCCCGACCGGCCGCTTCTGGGTGGAGTGGTAGACGAGATACTTTTCGGCGCTTTGCGCACGGATGTACCGTTTGAGCGTGAACTCGCGGGCCACGATATCTTCGACCGCGATCTTCTTTTCCCAGCATTCCCGGCAGTACCGCTCGTCGCCCCGGGGCTCCACCACGTCCTTTGCGTTGCACAACGCGCACCGCACCACATCCGCGCTCTTTCTGGCCATCGCCTGATTGTACCTTCCTACTTCCGGAATGAAGGCGCGTAGGCGCGTTCGATGTAGTCCTTCACCATGCGCCGGGTGCTGAACCTGGGCGTTACGGTGGCAATTGACTGCTTGACGGTGGCCATCCAGCGCGTCGGCACCCCTTTGGTGGACCGCTCGTAGAACCGCGGAACGACCTCGGTTTCCAGCAACCGATACAGCGCATCCGCATCCGCGTCGTCCACCGCGGCGTGGTCCGCGCCGGTCACGCCGCCATCGATGAGCCACCCGTTGTCGCCGGTATAGCCTTCAGCCCACCATCCGTCACCAATCGACAGGTGGGGCACACCGTTCATGGCGGCCTTCATGCCGCTGGTGCCGCTGGCTTCGAGCGGCTTACGCGGGTTGTTGAGCCACACGTCACAGCCCTGCACCAGCATGTGCGCCACGTGCAGGTCGTAGTCGTCCACAAACGCCACCCGTCCGCCGAACATGGGGTCCAGCGCCTGCCTGAAGATGTTCTGCAGATGATGTTTGCCGCCGTCATCGGCGGGATGCGCCTTGCCGGCGAACACCAGTTGCATCGGGTGCTTCTGGTTGTTGATGAGCTGCGCCAGGCGCGCCGGGTCGCGGAAGATCAGGTCGGGCCGTTTGTATCCGGTGAAGCGGCGCGCGAAACCGATCGTCAGTGCGTGGGGGTCGAGCATCGCGCCGCCGGCGACCACTCGCGCGGTGCCGGCGTTTTCTTCGGAGAATCGCACGCGCGCGCGCTCGCGCACGAACTCAAACAACGACTCGCGCAGCGACCGGCGCACGGCCCACAGTTCCTCGTCGGGAATGTCGAACACCGCGGTCCAGAAGGCCGGTTCGTCGTAACGGTCGCGCCACTGCGCGCCCATGTGCCGATCGAAGAGCTTGCCCAGGTCGCCGGCCACCCACGTGGGCACGTGCACGCCGTTGGTGATGGCGCCCACAGGCCGATCCCCCTGTGCCAGGTCCGGCCAGAGCGGCGCAAACATCTCGCGTGTCACCTCGCCGTGCAACTGGCTCACGGCGTTGATGGCGCCCGCCGAACGCATCGCGAGCGCCGTCATGTTGAACTGCGGCCCCGCGCCGTTGTCGTAGGTGCCCAGCGCCAGGAAGTGGTCGCGTTCTTCGCCCATTGATCCCCAGCAGTTGGCGAGTTGCTGTTCGACCAGATTAAACGGGAACGCGTCATGCCCGGCCGGCACGGGTGTGTGAGTCGTGAACACCGTCGTGCGCCGCACTTCGACGAGCGCTGTTTCCCACGTGGCTCCGTTTGCCAGTTCATCACGCAGGCGTTGCAGCACGACAAACGCGGCGTGACCTTCGTTCAGGTGCCACACCGCCGGCGTGAGTCCCAGGGCCCGCAGCGCGAGCACACCCCCGAGGCCCAGCACCACTTCCTGCTGCAGGCGCATGTCCTGACCGCCGCTGTAGAGGCGCGCCGACAATTCGCGGTCCCAGGGCTGGTTCTGCTCCAAATCGGTGTCGAGCAACAGCAGTCGCACGCGGCCGAGGCGCACTTCCCACACCTGCACCAGTACGGTTCGGGTGCCCAGCGGCACGGCGACCACACAGGGTTTGCGATCGTGGGTCTGGGCCTTGGCGATCGGGGCATCGGCCCAATTGAGCCGTTCGTACACTTCCTGCTGCCAGCCATCGGCCGAGACCCGCTGCCGGAAGTACCCCTGCGGATACATGAAACCGACCCCGACAAACGGGATGCCCAGGTCGCTCGCTTCCTTGCAGTGATCACCGGCCAGCACACCCAGGCCGCCGGCGTAAATCGGCAGCGACTGATGCAGCGCGAACTCCGCGGAAAAGTAAGCGACGACGCGATCGGGCGCGCCACCGGGGCGTTCGGCCGGTGCGCCGACCTTCGTCTGCCAGTACGTCCGCGCGTGACCGTTGGCGGGTCCGCGCCACGCATCCATCGTCAGCAGCGCGCGATCGTAGGCGGCGAGAAAATCCGGGTCGTTGGCCGCGCGTTCGAGCACGGCGACGTCCATCTGGCGGAGCATCAGCACCGGGTTGTGCGCGGATCGTTTCCAGAGCAGGTAGTCGAGGCGCCGGAAGACTTCACGGCCTGCGTTCCAGGTCCACGAGAGGTCGTGCGCAAGTTCGGGCAGCCGCGAGAGACGTTCGGGGAGCAGGGTCAGGTCTGGTGGAGTCATTCCGTCACAATCGACGCAAAGCGTGAGAGATCAATGTTGCCGCCCGACACCACCACGACAATGCGTTTGTGGCCGGCGGCGCGAATCTTGGGAGAAAGTGCAGCGGCGATGGCGCACGCGCCCGCGCCTTCCGCGATGATGTGACAGCGTTGGGCGGCCAGGCGCATGGCGGCGGCGGTGTCGGCGAGCGATACCACCACCGAGGCGTCCACGGCGTCCTTGAGGAGCGGCCACATCGAGGGCAGCACCGAGCGGCCGCCGGCGCCATCCACAAACGATGGGGTCCACTGTTCGAAACGCACCGGCCGTCCTGCCGCAAGCGACGCGGCGAGGGGCGCGGCAGTTTCGGGTTCAGCCGCGTAGACTTTGGCGTGCGGACGCAGCGCGCGCATCACACACCCGATGCCGGCCAGCAGGCCCCCGCCGCCGACAGCGGCGATGACGGCGTCCACATCGGGCACCTCCTCGAGAATTTCGAGTGCCACGGTGCCATTCCCGCAAATGAAATCGTCATCGTCAAACGGATGGACGAAGTGGCCGGTCATGCGCGACGAGCGGTGTTCCTCGACGGTCTTCCAGCACTCATCGTAGGTGGCACGGTGGATGGTGGCCCCGAGCCGCTCGATATTGGCAATCTTGGTCGCGGGCGCGGTGTCCATGACGAGGACCGAAGCCCGCGCGCCGGCTTCGCGGGCTGCCAAGGCCACGCCTTGTGCCGCGTTGCCCGCGCTCACGGTCCACACACCCTCGGCGAGGGCGGATGTGGGAAGTCTGGCAATGGCGTTGGCCGCGCCGCGGAGCTTGAACGAGCCGATGGGCTGGAAGATCTCGAGTTTGAGGAAGATTTCCGGGGCGCTGTGGTCGATCGGATCCAGCCGGATGACCGGAGTGCGAATGGCGACCGAGTACACCCGGGCCTTCGCATCACGAACCGCCTGCAGGGAGATAGCGCGAGTGGGCACGTCCATACGAACGCATTAGCCTATCACTACAAAATGAGGCCATTGGCCCATTGCCCCAGTGGCTCATTCCGAAATATGCTCCCGCCATGCAGAGAATCAGTCGGCGCGATTTCATGGCCAGCACGGCGGTGGCGTGTCTTGTGGCGGCCGCCGAACCATTGGTGGCGGCCTCGCATCGTGAGAGTCCTGAACGGGCTCCGGGGTAAAGGTGCAGAGCAGCGTACGTCCCGTCATCATCTCTTCTGCCAACGGGCAGCGATACAAAAACGGCGGCACGAAGACCTGTGTCGAGACCGCCTTCGAGATGATGATGAAGGGCAGCGATGTGCTCGACGCGCTCGTTGCCGGTGTCAACATCGTCGAACTTGACCCACTCGATACCAGCGTCGGTTACGGCGGGTTGCCGAACGCGGACGGCGTGGTGCAACTCGATGCATTGGTGATGCACGGTCCAAAGAAGCGCGCAGGCGCGGTCGGCGCGATCGAAGGTGTGCGGACGCCCTCGCTTGTGGCCAAGGCCGTCATGGACATGACCGACCATCACCTCATCGTGGGGAAAGACGCGCAGACGTTTGCCCGGAACATGGGCTTCACGATAGAGGCGGACATCAACAGCGAGACGTCTCGCAAGGCGTGGCAGGAATGGAAGCGACGCAGCGACCCGCTGCACTATCTCGATCCGAATCGCCGCGAGGCCGCGCTGCGCGACGTGATGATGAGCATGGTGGCCGATGGGTTCATCAACGAGAACCACATCTACGGCACGATCAACTGCAACGGCGTCAGCGCCAAGGGCGAAATCTGCGGCGTGACCACCACGAGCGGGCTGGCCTGGAAGATCCCCGGCCGGCTCGGCGACTCGCCGATTCTCGGGGCGGGCCTCTACGTAGACGGCGAAGTGGGCGCCGCCGGTTCAACCGGCCGCGGCGAAGCCAATCTGTTCAGCCAGTGTTCCATGCTGATCGTCGAAGAGATGCGGCGCGGCAAGAGCCCGAA
>JBKJQX010000159.1:0-3847 GCA_046594875.1 Vicinamibacterales bacterium | reverse complement strand
CGTGGGTGGCCGCGGCCACCAAGCAACAGGGCCGACGGGCGGAGGTTGTTGCAGGATTGGGTGCGTGCGGGCGCGACGCGTTGGCGCGGTTGCGGCGTGAGAACAAGCAGCTTCGTCTGGAGCGCGATATCCTCTCAAAAGCCGCGGCCTGGTTTGCACGGGAGACCGGAGCGGTGTCGTCTGGCTCTTCCGGTTCATGAGCGCGAACCAGGCCTCATTCCCGGTTGCCACGATGGCGCGCCTGTTCGGCGTGTCCAAGGCTGGTTATTACGCCTGGGTCCAGCGCCCGCCGTCAGCCCATGCCGTTGCCGACGAAGCGTTGCTGAAGCGCGTGCGGACGGTGCACGCCAGTTCGCGGCGGACGTATGGGTCGCCGCGGGTCCACGCCGAGTTGCAAGGGCGCGAAGAGAGGCACGGCCGCCAGCGGATCGCACGGCTGATGCGCGACGCTGGATTGGTGGGGGCCAGCTATCGCAAGGGCGGCCCGGTGACGACGCGGCGCGACCAGGAAGTGCTGCCTGCGCCGGACCTGGTCGACCGCAAGTTCACCGCACCCGGGCCTGACCAGCTTTGGTTGTCCGACATCACCTAGACACTGTCGGCGAATTCTCGGCCTACCTTTTCAGCAAGGAGGAGCACTCCATGAGCCTTCATCCGGAGCCGATCGGCGAGGTGCCTGCCGAGACTGCACGCATAGCTCGTGCAGCATTTCCGAAAGGCACCCTTGTCACCCGTCTGCGCGACGAGTTCAGCGCCCTCTACCAGGACGAAGATTTCCGCAGGTTCTATCCTGCCCGGGGCCAGCCTGGCCTTGCGCCGTGGCGCCTGGCCCTCGTCACGGTGTTCCAGTTCCTGGAGCAGCTCAGCGATCGTCAGGCCGCTGATGCCGTGCGCAGCCGGATCGATTGGAAGTATGCCCTGGGGCTGGAGCTGACCGACCCCGGGTTCCACTTCAGCGTGCTGACGGAGTTCCGCGCCCGCCTCGTCGCGGGCGGGGCTGAGCATCTGCTGCTGGACACGATGCCGGAGCGCTTCAAGGCGCGCGGGCTCGTCAAGGCGCGCGGCAAGCAGCGCACCGATAGCACTCACGTGCTGGGCGCCATGCACGACCTGCACCTGCTTGAACTGGTGGCCGAAACGCTGCGCGCCGCCCTGGACGACCTGGCCGCGGCCGTGCCGGACCGGCTACGCGGGGTCGTCCAGCCAGCCTGGTTCGAGCGGTATGGGCGACGCGTCGAGGATTACCGCCTGCCCAAGCGCCGGGAAGACCGCGAGGCGCTCGCACTCGAAGTCGGCATGGACGGGTTCACCCTGCTTGGTGGCCTGGACGTGCCGGACGCGCCGGCGGAGGCGCATGCGGTGCCGATGGTGCAAACGCTGCGCGACGTGTGGCGGGCGCATTATGCGCGCGGCGACGACGGCCGGCCACGCTGGCGGCCGGCTGCGGAGCTGCCGCCCGTGGGCGAGCGGCTGCAGTCGCCCTACGACCCGGAGATGCACGACAGCACCAAGCGCCAGATGGAATGGTCGGGCTACAAGGTGCATGTGACCGAAACCTGCGACGAGGATGCCGCGCACCTGATCACGCATGTGAAGGCATGCCCGGCCATGGGACAGGACATGACGAGCACGGCCGAGATCCACGAGTGCCTGGCCGCCAAGGGCCTGCTGCCTGCCGAGCACTTCGTGGACTCCGCCCACGTGGATGCGGGCCTGCTGGTCAGCAGCCAGCGCGACCACGGCGTTTGGCTGGAAGGGCCGGTCCGCGGCGTGGCAAACCAGTTCGCCCGTGGGCAGGGCTTCGGGCAGCGCGACTTCGCCATCGACTGGGAGCACGAACGGGTCACCTGCCCGCGGGGCAAGACGTCGGTGACCTGGCGCGCAGGACGCGACGACGCCGACGCGCCACGCATCCAGGTCATATTCAGCCGCACCGACTGCGGGGCTTGCGCCGACCGGGCGCTGTGCACGCCGTCAAAGGACGCGCGCCGGTCCCTCTACTTCCACCAGCGCCCAGAGTATGAGGCGTTGAATGCGGCACGCGCGCGCATGGACGACCCCGCATGGAAACGGCGTTATCGCATACGGGCCGGGATCGAGAGCACGCTGTCGCAAGGCGTGCGAGCGTTCGGCATGCGCCGGAGCCGATACATCTGCTTGGCCAAGACCGGGCTGCAGCAGGTCTGCACGGCCGCGGCGGTGAATGTCTCGCGGATCGTGAACCGGTTGGACGGACGACCACGGGCCAAAACACGCGTGACGCGCTTCGCCACCCTGGCCCAGGCCGCCTGAATTCGCCGACAGTGTCTGACGTATGTGCCGACAGCGGCCGGGTTCCTGTATCTGGCCGTGGTGTTGGACGCATGGAGCCGCAAGATCGTCGGCTGGTCCATGGCCAACCACCTGCGCGCCGAGCTGGTGCTGGCCGCAATGGAGATGGCGGTTGGACAACGTCGCCTGAAGGACGTCATCCATCACAGCGACCAGGGCAGCCAACTTGGGTTCGTGTGTAGTCCCGCAGTGTGATGGTGCATTATCACCGCTGACCCGTCAGCAGGAGGATGCGCATTGGCAAGCTTTCTTCACGGCAGCGCCCGCACGACGCCGAGCCTTCGAGCCGAGTTCAAAGCGTCGCAAGAAAGTACCCGTGCCTTGGCCGGCCGATACGGCGTGAACCCAAAGACCGTCGCCAAATGGCGCACGCGCGACATACCCCACGACGCCCGGATGGGACCCAAGAACCCACGCAGCACCGTTCTGACCGCCGACGAGGAGGCGATCATCATCGCCTTCCGGCAGAAAAACCTGCTGGCGTTGGACGACGTCATGGGATGCCTGAAGGACACCATCCCCAACCTCAGCCGCCCCCAACCTCAGCCGCCCCCAACCTCAGCCGCAGCGCCCTGCATCGCTGCCTGCAACGCAACAACATCTCCAGACTGCCCGCCGCACAAGCCGCCGAGAAACGCAAACGCTTCAAAACCTACGAGATCGGCTACGTCCATATCGACAGCTGCGAACTGCGTCACGCCGAGGGAAAACTCATCATGTTCCTCGCTATCGACCGCGTCTCGAAGTTCACCTATGTCGAATTCCACGACCATGCCGGCAAAATGCAGGGCGCTGCCTTCCTGCAAAGCGTCGTGCAGGCATTCCCCTACCGCATCCACATCGTGCTCACCGACAACGGTATGGCCTTCGCCGACCTGCCAAAGAACCGCCAGGGACCTACGCGCACATACCTCGGCCCGCACATCTTCGACCGTGTTTGCAGCGAACATGGCATCGAGCACAGGCTGACAAAGCCGTATCATCCATGGACCAACGGCCAGGCCGAGCGGATGAACCGAACGGTCAAGGACGCCACTCTCAAGGTCTTCCACTACGACACCATTCAAAACCTCAAGGCCCACGTCATGGCCTTTGTCACCGCCTACAACTTCTCCAAGCACCTCAAAGCCATTCAGTGGCAAACACCGTTCCAAGCCATCTGCAAAGCCTGGACCAACGATCCGTCAAAGTTCAAAATCAACCCGCACCATCTCACCCCGAGACCAAACACCTAGAGCAATATCGCCCTGACTGGCTTCAGTCAGGGTGAGGATTTGCGTTCTTCATCAGAAAGCTAGACCGCGCTGACCGTCTCCGGTCAGCATGATAGCGGTCTAAAACTTAGCGCGGATCGCCAGCGCGGCCGAGACCGTGTTCTCCAGCAGGCAGGCGATGGTCATGGGACCGACACCTCCCGGCACGGGCGTGATGGCGCCGGCACGCAACCGGCACGTGGCATAGTCGGCGTCGCCCACCACCCGACCTGATCCAGTCGCCGCGCACGAACTCGGGCCGG
>JBKJQX010000148.1:0-22420 GCA_046594875.1 Vicinamibacterales bacterium | reverse complement strand
GACGTAGACCTGTCGGGATTCCAGAAGGGCATGTCTGATGAAGACCTGGCCGCCCAGGCGGCCCGATTGGCCGATGAACTGAAGCGCCACGCAGCGGAATCCGAAACCCGTTCTGGGTCAACCCGCCGAAGGACCAAACGCGAACAACGAGAGGACGAACGACGCCAGCGGGCCGACGAGGCACGCAAGGTCAGCCTCGGATCCCTCTACCGGCAATTGGCGAAAATGCTCCACCCGGATCTGGAGCAAGATCCTGAGCAGCGCACGCGAAAGGGTGCCCTCATGCAGCAGCTCACGACCGCCTACGCGAGCCAGGACCTGCACACGCTACTCCGCCTGCAACTGGAGTGGGTCTACAGCGAGAGCGCCGACATCGCGCGCCTCGCAGACGAGCGCCTCGACGCGTATAACCTCGTGCTGAAGGAGCAGGTGGCGGAACTGGAACGCGCGCGCGCCGCACTACCCTACACCCCGAGGTTTCAGCCACTCGTCGAAGACAGGGGCCCCTATGGCACGAGAGTCCGCACCAACGGTGCTGCGGAGGCCAAGCGCCTGGACCATGTCGCCAGCGGACTCCAAGGCGCCCTCGAAGCTCTGCAGGCCCCCCACGCGCTCAAACACGTCCGCGTACTCATCCGGGAGCAGCGGGCGGCCGACAAACGTCGGCTCCACCTGCCGATGCGTTTTCCGTACTGAAAGAGTTCCCCAGTTCGCTACTTGCCACCCGCCATCATCGCCTTCCACGCCGCCTCGTAGGCGTCCACAGTGGCGGCGGTCACGACGTCCACACCCGAATCGATGACTGGATTGGCGGGCTTGCGGCCGTTGATGATGCCGTGCAGGAGTTTGATGGGCTCCTCACCCCAGCCGAAGTACTTCTGCCCGAGCAGGACCTGGACCTTGCCCGCGCGCAGTAGCGTAATGGCCGACGGGACCGTATCAAACGACACGAACTTCGTAGTCGGCGGTACCGGAGCGAGCGCGTTGGCGCTGAACACGGGCCAGCCGCCCACCGAAATCCAGGCGCCGAGGTTGGGGTACCGGTTGGTGCCAGTCGCAATGATCTCGCCAGTGCGCACGCTGTCTTCCTTGATGTCGTAAGTCTCAAGAATGGTAATGCCGGGGTGCTTCGCGAGGGCTTCCCGCGCGCCTTCGAGCCGCCGGGCGAGGTTGTTGGCGCCAAGACTTGTGATGAACGCCACCGTTCCCTTGCCGTTCAGCATCTTGGCCGTCTCCTCGCCCATCACGATGCCCGACTGATAGTCGTCCACGCCGTAGAACGCCAACCGCTTTGACGCAGGGGCATCCGAGTCCCAGGTCACCACCGGAATGCCGGCCTCAACCGCGCGGTCGATCGTTGGTGTGAGGAACGACGCATTGAGCACGGAGATGGCAATGCCATCCACCTTCTGCGTGATGAACGATTCGAGCACTTCCTTCTGGCGCAGTTCATCGGCGCGGTCGGGGCCGCGATAGATGACCTCCACCCCCAGTGCGGCCGCCGCTCGCTCGCCGCCGATGCGCGCGTAGTCAAACACCGGGATGTCGAGCGACTTCGGAATCAGCGCGAAGCGCAGTTTCTTGGGCGCCGGAGGTGCGTCGGGAGTTCCGCCACCACACGCGACCACGCCCATCACCAACGCGACAACAATCAGCACGGATCTCTTCATTGACCGCTCCCTGTACCTGTTCCCCGGGCTCAAACGCCGGGGCGTTGAATTCCTGGACTCCTGGGCCCCTGGACCCCTGGACCCCGATCCCTATTCTTGCGCCCTTCGCACCATGATCTGATCCATGACCACGATGACAATGACCGCCAATCCGACGATGACCCGATCATAGAACGTTGCGCCCGGAATCTGCGGCAGCGCATTGCGTAGAACACCAAAAATCAGCGCACCGAGCACGGCGCCGGCCACCGACCCTCGGCCGCCGGTCAAACTGGTGCCGCCCACCACGGCCGAGGCGATGATGTCCAGTTCGTACCCATTGGCGAGGTCGGCTTTGCCCTGCCCCTGCACCACCGCCAACACGACGCCCGAAATCGCCGCCAGCAGGCCTGCCGTGACGTAGGCTGTGGTTTTGACCAACCCCACCCGCAAGCCGGAGAACAAGGCGGCGGTTTCGTTGCCGCCAACCGCGAAGATGGCGCGGCCCCACTGGAAGCGCTTCATCAGTACCTGGAAGATCCCGGCCAGGGTCACCATGACCAGCGGCGGCACCCAGTCGATCGACACACCCGCCACCGTCCAGTTGCGCGGCAGCTTCGCGGAAAGGTCGTAAAACCGCGCCTCGGTGATGATGTAGCCCGCACCGCGCCAGATGCCCATCACGCCCAGCGTCGCGATGAACGGCGGCAACCGCATGCCGACGATCAGCCATGACGAAGCGAGACCCGCCGAAAGACCGACCATCAGGCCCATCACGGCGCTGGCAGTGAGGGACCATTCGGCCTGGACGAAGAAGTACCCGGTCACAACACTCGTCAATCCAATCACGGCCCCCGACGACAAGTCGATGCCGCCGGTGATGATGACAATGGCCGCACCGATGGCCGCAATGCCGTAGATCGACGAGTACTTGAGGATGAGCAGCGCGTTGCCGACGTTCAGGAATGGATGCCCGCCATCGGACGGCCACAGGTACCACGTAAAAAACGCGACCTCCAGCACGAGGATCATCAACGTACTGACTTCGCGCACCTGCCACAACTTCTTCACGCTGGGCCTCCTGAAGGTGTTTCGGGATCCACGTCATGCGTGGCCAGCCGCATCACGGCCTCTTGGGTCGCGCCGGCCCCCGGCAGTTCGCCGCGCAAGTGCCCCTCGCGCATCACGAGAATGCGATCGGCCAGGGCCAGCACCTCGGGCAAATCGCTTGAGACCACCAGGCAGGCCATCCCGGCATCCGCCTGACGCCGGATGAGGTTGTGAATTTCGAACTTGGCGCCGACGTCGACGCCCTTCGTGGGTTCGTCCAGCAGCAACACCTTTGGCGTAGTCGCCAGCCACTTGCCGGCCACGATCTTCTGCTGGTTACCGCCCGACAACGCGTCGGGCGTGACCCTCAGGTGGGGCGCCTTGATCGCGAGCGCCTCGACCTGGGCACGCGCAGCGGTTTCCTCACCCGCATCACGAATGAGGCCCACGCCCTGCTTGGCGGCCAGCGGCAACACCAGGTTGTGGCGGAGCGAGAGATTAAAAAACAGTCCCTGGCGCTGCCGATTCTCCGGCACAAGCGCGAGTCCAGCCCTGGCGGCATCCCGGGTCGAGCGCACGTGAATGGCCTGACCATCTACGGCCACCTGGCCCGCGTCCGGGGCGGCAAGGCCGAAGAGGGTCTCGAGAATTTCGGTGCGGCCGGACCCCACCAAACCGAACATGCCGACAATCTCGCCCGGCGCCACCTCGAATGAGACATCGCTGAACGCCGGTCGTCGTGAAAGGCCGCGCACGTGGAGAGCTGGGGAACTGGGGAACTGGGGAACTGAGGAAGTGGGGAACTGGGGACCTGGGGAACTGGGGGCCCGCGGGACGCGCTTGGGCGGCTCACGCCCGACCATCGCCCGCACGATGTCGTCGGAGGGCGTGGTCGCGCGTTCGAAGGTTCCGACGAATTGGCCGTCGCGCAGCACGGTAATGCGGTCACAGAGGCGATACACCTCCGGGAGCCGGTGCGAGACGAACAGCACGGTGACGCCTTGCTGCCTCAGGCGATCGACCACGCCAAACAAGTGATCGACTTCGGCGTCGGTCAACGAGGTCGTGGGTTCATCAAGCACGAGCACACGGCAGTCGAAGGCGAGTGCTCTGGCGACCTGCACCAATTGCGAGCACGCCGTCGAGACATGTTCCATCGACGTGTCCGGGGTGACCGGCACATGGAGTTGCATCAGCAGTTCCTGAGTGCGCGCGCGCATGGCCCGTTCGTCCAGCACTCCCCACCGGTTGGTGATTTCGCGGCCCGCGAAAATATTCGCGGTGACTGAGAGGTTGGGAAACGCGAGCATTTCCTGGTAGACCATGCCGATGCCGTGTCCCAGGGCCTCGCGCGGACTGGAAAAGTGGATGCGTTCGCCCGCCCACGAGAGTGCTCCGCGGTCGGGCCTGATGATCCCGGCCAGAATCTTGAGCAGCGTAGACTTGCCGGCGCCGTTTTCTCCGACGCACGCATGCGCGTCGCCAGCGGCGACCGTGAAGCTGACGCCCCGCAACGCCTGAACGGCGCCAAAGGCTTTCGCCACATCACGAAACTCCAACCCGGCAGTTGTCATTCGGCGGCAATCGTATACGATCCATCGGGGTCCAGGGTCCAGGGTCCAGGGTCCAGGGTCCAGAGTCCAAGAGGGGAATGCAATGAAGCACGCAGCAGTGGCAGCGATTTTTGCGGTGGTTGCGGTGGGGTGTGGTGGTGGAGAATCATCTCCGCCAATGCCTGCCGACGACATCCGCATCACCTCGGTGCCCTTTGGTGCCACAGCCGATGGCACGCCCGTGGACGTCATCACGCTTCGCAACGGCAAGGGCCTCGAGATGACCGTGCTCACCTACGGCGGCATCATCATGTCGCTCAAGACGCCGGATCGGAATGGCGTGGTGGATGACATCGTGATGGGCCACGACACCGTGGGCGGCTACGAGGCGAACTCTCCGTATTTCGGCAGCCTGATCGGCCGGGTGGGCAACCGCATCGCGAACGGTGCCTTCACGCTGGACGGCAAGGTGTATTCGCTCGCCAAGAACAACGGCCCGAACCATTTGCATGGCGGCCTCAAGGGCTGGGACAAGGTGGTCTGGAAGGCCGACCCGTTCCAGGACCGGACCGGAGCCGGTGTACGTCTGGAATACACGAGCGCCGACGGCGAAGAAGGGTATCCCGGCAAAGTCACCGCCCACGTGGTCTATACACTGACGCCGGACAACACCCTCATGGTGGATTACCATGCGACCACCGATCAACCCACGGTCATCAACCTGACCCAGCACAGCTACTTCAACCTGGGCGGCGGCAAAACCACCGACATCCTGGGTCATGAGCTGATGGTCAACGCCGACCGCTACACGCCGGTGAACTCCACGCTCATCCCCACCGGAGAACTGGCGCCGGTCGCGGGCACGCCCTTTGACTTTCGCGCGCCCACGGCCATCGGCGCGCGCATCAACGACACGAACACGCAGTTGGAATACGGCAAGGGCTACGACCACAACTACGTGTTGACCCGGTCGGGCACCGGGCTCGAACTGGCCGCGCGCGTGTATGAACCCACCACCGGCCGCACGCTTCAGATCTCAACCACAGAACCCGGCGTCCAGCTCTACACGGGCAACTTCCTCGACGGCACGATCACCGGCAAGGGCGGACGCGTGTATCCCTTCCGCTCGGGCTTTTGTCTCGAAACGCAGCACTATCCTGACTCGCCGAACCAGAAGAGTTTTCCCTCGATCGAATTGCGACCAGGCGGCGAGTACAAGTCAAAAACGGTTTTTGCGTTCGGCAGCCGCTAGTGTCAGGCGGCGATCACCACGGCACGGAGCCTCGCTCTCCACGCGCCGCCAGCGCATGGCGCGTGCGCGCGCGAACGCGATCCCACGCCGTGGCGCGCGATCCGAGGTTGAAAACAATAAAGTCGCGCAGCGCGCGCTCATTCTGAGAGAGCCGCGCGTGGTCTTCCCCGGTCCTGATCAGGCCGTGGGCAAGTGCGATCCTGGCTACAAGGGCGCGCCGGTCTGCGCGCCTGCCTGACAGGCTCGCGAATACTTCACGGAACGTCGCCCCCGCTCTGGCCTCGCCGAGCGCGGCCCCCACGGCGACGAATCGGCGGAAGATCTCACCCAGGGGCGCGTGCGGCGTCAACGGCAATACGCCGGCCACCAGCGCGTCCGCGCGGCCGGCCCCGGCCAGAATGGTGGCCATCGCCTCTGCGTCCTGATCGTTCTTTGGCGCCTTCAACTCGTCGCGTTCCATCGGTACAAACAGGCCGTGAAGGTAGGCCACCTGCGCCAGCAGCGCCAGGGAATGCATGCTGTGATCGAGCGCATCCAATTGGAACATCAGGCCATGGCTGGCCGCCCGGTACCTGACGCGCGCGCCTTCGAGCACGAACTTCCGGTGCGTATAGGATGGCGTGTAGTCCGGCCGGTGTTCGCCCACCGTCGGCCTTGGGGCAGTCGCCATGGCTCCGGGATCCTCGACGTACTGCGTGCGCCACTTCTGGCGCACCAGGCGCTCGCCAAAGTCGGTGTCTGGCGAGATCGAGTCGGGCATGCCGCCCTGGCGAAAACAGGCCGTCCGGAACATCCTGATGCCGACCACCTGACCGACCATGGCGTCGCGGAGTTCAGCCACCACGATGCCGGTGCCGGGCCGCATGTGTCCCAGGAGCACCTCCACACACGTGGGGTCAAGAATCATGTCGGCATCGACCTGTACGAAGTACGGCGTGCTGACACGCCGCGCCCCCTCGTTGATCGCGCGGGAGAACGGCGATACGTGCGCAATGACAACGCGCTCGTGCAGCGGTATTGACTGGGTGGCGAGGCTCCTCATGGCGCGCTCAACGAAGGGCTCCCCCACGGTCAACACGACGGCAGAGACCTCGCTCACGTCGCGACCTCCGCCGGAATCGACGCTGAGGCCACCCTCGCGCCGACGCCGGTCTGTGCGGCCACGTATTGGTCCACCACGGTCACGCTGTCACCGAAGGCAACCGCGGTGCCACGATCCAGCCACAGGGCCTTCGTGCAGAACGTGCGCGCGAAGGCCATGTCATGCGTGGCCACCAGGAACGTACGGTCGTGGTGCTGTGGCTCCTCGAAGAACGCGCGGGTCTTCTTCTGGAACGACAGATCGCCGGCCGCGAGCGCTTCGTCGATCAGGAGAATGTCGGCCGCGATATGCCGCACGACAGAAAACGCGAGCCGGGCCCGGGTGCCCGTGGACAGGTGTTTGAGCTTTGTGTACTCGAAGCCGGGAATGCCGGCCCACTCCAGGACCTCGCCCAGCAGCGTGCGCATCTTCGCGGGCTCGACGCCGTACAACGCGCCGTACATCAGCGTGTTGTCGGACACGCTCAATTCCTCGATCATGCCGACGCCGAGCGACGTCAGCAACACCATCCCGCCGCGTACCTCCACGGTGCCCGTGGTCGGGCGCAACAAGCCGGCGATGATCTTGAGCAGCGTGCTCTTGCCGGCGGCGTTGTTGCCGACAATGGCGATGCGATCGCCGTGCGACACATCCAGACTCAATTCACGCAGGGCCCTGCGAGGTTCGGGCGCGACATGGCCCCCCGTCACGGCGTCGCGCACCACCCGAAACAGGGTGCGGGGCTCTTCCTCTGCCCTGAAGTTGCGCGTCAATTGTCGAACCTTGATGACCACCGCGTTGTTTGCCATCACAGGCGCTCCAGGAGCGCAGGCTCGGCGCGGCGAAAACCCGCGATGGCCGCCAGCGCAACGCCCGCGTTGATGGCGAGGAATACGAGCGTCGGACCGGCCGGCGGCCACTGTCCTTGCAGCAGAATACCCCGCGAATAACCAATGACCTGCGTCAATGGATTAAGGAGGGCGATGAACCGGAGCGTGGGCGACAACGCGTCGAGGCTGTAGATGATTGGCGTGCCGAAAAACAGGATGCGCATGCCCACATCAAACAGGTGCTCGATGTCGCGAACGAACACGTAGATCATCGACAGCAGCAGCGAGACCCAGAGCACCAGCAGGACCTGCATCAGCACCACCAGCGGCAATGCCAGCAACGCCCACGACACCGGCGCCCCACTCAGCAGAGCCACGATCGTGGTCAGGACCATTGAGATGAGGAACTCGGGCAGGTTGGCCAGCACCGCGCTATATACCAGGATGTCCTTGGGGAAGATCACGCTGGTCGCCAGGCTCCGCATGCGGCCCAGCACCCGCATGGCGGCACCGGCACTTTTCGAAAAGTGCGTGAACTGCACGAGGCCCACCAGCAGGTAGACCGGATACAGTGGAATCGCCACGCCCACCTGGCGGCTGAAAAACGCCCACAACACCAGCAGCATCAGCAGCGGATTCAGAAAGCTCCAGAGATACCCAAGCCCCGTACTCTGGTCGAGCAGCCGGTGCTGCACGGTGGTCAATTGTCCCAGCAAGGCGACGTGCGGTCGCGACAGGAGGCGGAAGCGCGTCATCGTGTCATCCAGGCCGTCAACTCGCCGGCGGTGTTGCCGGCAGGCGCGGGCACCGCGCGAAAGTGCCGCGCCTCCCACAACGCCAGGCTGAGCAGGCGCCACAGCAGCCGCGTGCAGTCTCCGACCCTGGCCAAGTGACGTTGGTAGAGACGCGCCAACGGCTCATGGTCGATGGTCAGCCCGAGCAGTTCACGCCGCGACAGCACCAGGTCTTCGAACAGAGGGCGGAGCGGCCCGCGCAGCCAGTCCGACATCGGCGATTCAAACCCACGCTTCGTGGTGGTCTGGAAGCCGGCGTGCCGGACCAGCGACGCACGCAGCGGGAGCTTGCCCACGCTGCGGCGCAGGTCGACCGCCGATCGCCAGTCAATACGCGCCGCCACGTCCACGACCTCGCGGTCAAGCAGGGGCACCCGTACCTCGAGTGAGTGGTGCATGCTCGCTCGATCGACCTTCTGCAGGACACTTCCCAGGTGCCCGCTGTATTCGTTCCAGCGAAGCCACAGCGCGAGGGCATCCACGCCGGCGCCATCACAATCGAACAAGGTGCATGCGCGCGGAAACTCCGGCAGGTCCGGAAAGACCGCGGCCAGTTGCGCCGGGTCGACAAATCGCTGCGCGCGCAGTTGCCCTGCCCCAGCCGAGACCCCAGTGGTGGCGGCCGGCGACCGGCGCACCATGTCACGCCACCCCTGCGTCGTCATTTTCGATGCGGGCGCCAGCGGGTGGATCATGCGGCCGGGGTATCCCCAGAAGAGATCGTCGCCGCCATCACCGCTGAGCACCACCGCCACCTGTTCGCGCGCCACACGGCTGATGAGCATGGTGGGAAACAGCGAGTAGTCGTCATGCGGCTCACTGCTGGCGGCGACCACATCGTCGAGCAAGTCGATGGCGTCGGCCGGGACGATCTGCCTGACGACATGGCGCAGTCCCAGTGCTTCGGCATAACGCCGCGCGTCGGGAGACTCGTCCAGGTCGTCGCCGTTGGTGCCGAGCGTGAACGCGGGAAAATCCACATTGGTGGCCTGGCGCATTTTGGCAGCCACCAGGGGGGAGTCAATACCGCCGGACAAAAAGACGCCCAACGGCACATCACTCACCATCTGTCGCCGGACCGCCGACGTCACGGCAGCGTCAACGGCTTCATGCGCGGCTTCGCCGAACAGGTCGGGCTCGGGAGCGCGCGGGAACGTAAAGTGCCGTCCCTCCTCAAACCGCCCGGTGTGGTCGGCCGTCATCCAGGCGCCGGCTTCGAGAGCCATGGTGCCCGCCACGAGCGCGAAGGGCGGCGGTACGTACCCGAGATGCGCGTAGAGCGCGAGGCCCCCGGGTGTCACGGCACTGTCGCGGGCCCATGGATGCGCGAGGATCTGGTCGTACTGCGACGCAAACAGCAGCCCATCCCGGTGCCGCAGGACGTAAAGTGGCTTGATGGCGGCGTGGTCGCGGGCCAGCAGCAACCGCTTCGCCACGGTGTCGTAAAACGCCAGCGCGAACATGCCGTTGAAGGACGCCAGCGCCCCGTCGCCGAATTCCGCCAGGGCGTACAGCACCACTTCGGCATCGCCGGTGGAACGAAACGTGACGCCCCGGTCCTGCAGGTCTTTGCGAATTTCGCGAAAGTTGTACAGTTCCCCGTTGAAGACGAGCGCATATCGCCCGTCGCGGGTCAACATCGGTTGGTGGCCGGCCGGGGAAAGGTCGAGGATTGAGAGGCGCCGGAAGCCGAGCAGGCAACACGCGTCGTCGGACCAAAGGCCGGCATCATCGGGCCCCCGGCGCGACATCCGGTCCACGGCGCGGGCCACGTCCCCGCGGAAGGCCTTCGCGTGACCATGGAACGTCAGCAAGCCGACAATGCCGCACACGCTCAGTTTCCCCTATGATAGTGCGTCGCCGCCCTGCAGACGGTGACTTCGCGGCGTGTCATGGACGAAATTATCGTATCAAAACCACTGTTCTCGATCGTCATTCCCACCTACGCGCGGCCTCACATCCTGCGGGAATGTCTGACGGCGGTCTCGCGGCTGAATGCGCGCGCGAGCTTCGAGGTCATCGTCGTCGACGACGGCAGTCCTGAACCTGTGGCCCCCGTGGTCGAGGCATTCACCCGGACCATGGCAATCCGGCTGCTGCAACGACCACGCGGTGGGCCTGCCCTGGCCCGCAACACGGGCGCCAGCGTTGCGCGCGGCCGGTATCTGGCGTTCACCGACGACGACTGCCGGCCTGCGCCAGACTGGTTGACGGCCCTTGGGACCGCGTTTGAATGCGATGACCGCTGCCTGCTCGGCGGCCGTGTGGAGAATGCGCTGGTGCACAATGCGTATTCCGAGGCCAGCGAACGGATCGGCCAGTTCGTGTACGAGTACAACCGTCACACCGGCGCGCAGGAGCCTTTCTTCACAACCAACAACTTCGCGGTGTGCGCGGAGCACTTCCATGGCGTTGGCGGCTTTACCAGCTTGATTCCGAGTGCGACCGCGGAAGACAAGGAATTTTGTGATCGCTGGCGGGCGCACGGCCTGCCCCTCGCGCACGTGCCCGACGCAGTGGTGTTTCACGCCCACCACTTGTCGTTCAGGGGATTCCTGCGGCAGCACTACAACTACGGCCGGGGCATTCTGGCGTTCCGCCTGCTGCGGCGCGGCCGCGAGAACGATCCGGGCATGGTACCCGAGCCCCTCACGTTTTATCTCGACCTGCTGACGTCACCCCTTCGACATCAGACCCGAACCCGACGGTGGCGGCTTGTGGGCCTGCTGGCATGCTCGCAACTGGCGACGGCGGCCGGCGCCCTCGTCCAGTTGCTCCGATGGCGCCAGTTGAAGAGGGTTCGCGCGGCCACGACAACCGAGGCCTGAGGTGGGCCCCATTCCATCTGTTTCTGTCGTCATTCCCACCTACCATCGGCCCGATCTGGTGCTGCGCGCGGTCGGCAGCGTACTGGATCAGACCATGGCCGATCTCGAAGTGATCGTTGTGGTGGACGGACGAGATGCGGCCACCTGCGATGCCCTGTCAACCATCACCGACTCGCGCGTCCGTGTCCACGTGCCTGATCGCCACCTGGGCAACGCCGACGCCCGCAACGCCGGCGTGTCAATCGCGCGCGCGCCGTGGGTAGCGTTCCTGGATGATGACGACGTCTGGATGCCGAAGAAATTGGAGCGGCAACTCGCGACGGCCACAAACGCCTCGTCACCCACTCCCATTGTGGTGTGTCACATGATCGCGCGCAACGCGAGAGGTGACATGAAGTGGCCGAGGCGCCTTCCCCGGCCGGGCGAGGACTGGAGTGAGTACTTCTATTGCCGGCGCACGCCGTTCACAGGCGAGGGCATGGTGACGCTGTCAACGATCTTCACGTCACGGGCGCTGCTGGCCGAGGTCCCGTTCTCGAGCGGGCTGGCGCAACTGGTGGATCCCGACTGGCTGCTCCGAGCGCTTCGGACGCCCGGCGTGGCCATGATTTTTGTTCCGGATCCGGAGCCGCTCATCGTCTGGCACATCGAACATGACCGGCCGCGTATCACCAACCGGCGTGACTGGACCGCGGCGTACGACTGGGGCCGCCGCAACCGGGACCTGTTCTCCTCGCGCGGTTATGCCGCATTTGTGCTGCACGTCGTCGGGTCCAATGCGGCAGCGCAGCGCGACCGGCGCAGCTTCTTCCCCCTGCTCCAGGAGGCGCATCGGAATGGACAACCGGCGCTGGTCGACGTGGCGTCGCATGTGGCGAACTTCGTGATACCGCCGACGGTGCAGCGACGTGTGGCGATGTGGTACGCGCGAGCGACGACCGGAGAATGAAAGTCCTTCTGGTCAACGACTACGGCGTGCTCGCCGGTGGCGCCGAGCGAATCACGTTGGACTTGCGGGACGGCCTGCGCGCCCGCGGACACGATGCGCGCCTGCTGGCCAGTTCCGCCGGGTCCCCGGCGCAAGCCAGCCTCGCGGACTACACGTGCCGCGGCTCGAATGGCGCGGGGCGGCTGCTGCTCCAGACCTGGAACCCATGGGCGGTCAGGCGCCTTCGGCAGGTCCTGGCAGGGTTTCAGCCCGACATCGTGCATGTCCGCATGTTCCTGACGCAGTTGTCGCCGGCCGTCCTCAAGTGGCTCCCGCCGGATCGGTCCCTGCTGCACATCGGTAACCATCAGACCATCTGCCCGCTCAACTCACGTGTGCTGCCCGATGGATCGCGTTGTGGCGTTCGTGCCGGCATCGAGTGCCACCGGCAAGGATGCGTGTCGGCGTTCGGACTCGGGCGCACGTTGCTTCAGCTGGGCGCATGGCGGCGTCACGCCTCCGTCTTTCGGTGCGTGGTGGCCAATAGTCACGCCATCGCCGCCACACTTCGAGAGAACGGCGTGCCGGTGGACACGGTGATTCCAAACGGCACGAGGGTGGTGCCTCCCCGGCCGCCGCTCACCGGCCCACCGACGGTCGTCTTCGCCGGTCGCCTGGTGGCGCAGAAAGGCCTCGACGTGCTGGTCCACGCCATGGCGATCGTCGTCACGCATCAGCCTGACGCGCGTCTGCTCATCGTAGGGGAAGGTCCGGATCGGGCACGCATCGAGGCCCTGGCCGCGAAGCTCACGGTCGGCGACCACGTGCAGTGGTGCGGACACATTCCGCACCCGGCGCTCACCGAGGTCCTGGCTGCAGGCTGGGTGCAGGTGCTGGCGTCGCGGTCGCCTGAGCCCGGGGCCAATGTCATTCCAGAAGCGATGATGCGAGGCACTGCGGTCGTGGCCACGCGATTTGATGGCGCGCCGGAGGGATTGCGAGATACGCTGACAGGATTCCTGGTGCCACCCTTCGACGCACAGGCGCTGGCCGACCGGTTGATCACCCTTCTGGCAGACCGCGCCCTGGCAGAGCGCATGGGACAAGCCGGCCGCGACGTGGCAATCGCGGAACTCACCACAGACCTGATGATCGACCGATTCGAGGCGGTTTACGCGACGTTAGGCTGATTTCGCCGATTGACCCAAGCGGCGGCAACCACGCAAGATACCCGGAACATGCCCGGACACAATGAATGGCTGGAGGTGGCGCGGACGGCGACTGCCGACGACCTGCGCGAACATATTCTGACGGGGTTCAAGAGCGGCAAACCGTTCACGCCATACGTGCCGACCATTGCGCTGCCGTCACCCGTGGACTGGGTGCTGGACTTCGGGTGTGGCGTCGGGCGCAACTTCCCCTGTGTGCGAACGATCGGCCGGCACGTGGCGGGCTTCGATCTGCCGCCGATGATCGCGCGATGCCGGGAACTGGCGCAGCCGGTGGATCTGCTGTCGGACGACTGGTCGTCGCTCAAGACTCGCCGCTTCGATCTCATCTTCGCGTCGCTGGTGCTGCAGCACATCGAAGTGGATGTGGTGCGCGAATACCTGACGGACTTTGCGCGCATGGCGCCGGTCACGTATTTGTTGACGCGCGACAGCAGTGATTTCGGCGTCAACGTGCTCGATTTGGTGGCCGAGAGTGAGGCCTTCGGCGCCGGGGACTGCACCAAGGTCGATCACGATCCCGAGACGCATCAGCTTCGGGTGCTCGGACGCATGTCATTCGAGCAGGCTCGTCAGTCCACCGAACCTGCGCACTACGAGGTGCTGTTGCGGAGCAGAACGCCATGATGAAGCGCTGCTCGTGGTGCCCGCGATAGAGCGTTTTCGAAAGGCGGGTAGCGCGTCGTACGTAGCGCGCTGGGCTTCAAGCGCGAGTCGCTCGGCCTTGAGCCCAAGGCCGAGCGACGTGCCGCAACACTCTGTCGAAACCGTGCTAATTCACGTAGAGCGGCCGTATTTGGAACAGGATGTAGAGCCCGATCAGGCCACCGATGAGTGCGCCCAGGATAGACCCGCTCAGCAGCGAAAATACGATCCCGACCAGTTGGGAATAGAAGATCAGCGTCCACGCAGACTTCTTGCGGGAGAACAGCCCCGGCAGCGCCAATCCGAGCAGCACCAACTGGGCCAGCAGCACAACCGTGAGGTAGGTGAACCCGGCGGCGTAGCCCACGCCGCCAAACGGCACCATCGCCGTGCCGATACCGAGCATGAGGAGCAGGGCCGGCAGCGAGAGCACCAGGAGCACAAGAGCGATCCATGGACCGAACTTGACCAGGAACTCCCGGATCTCGCCGGGAATCTGGAACGGAGCTTTCTGGACGAGATAGAAGTCAAGGAACCCAACAAGGTCGCGTGGTGCCTGATCAGATGTGGTCATGAGAGCCTCCTATGCGAAAACAGTCGCGGCATTGTAGTTCAAAGGGCTCCCCGCAGCCGCCCTTCTGCTTCGGCATGCCGCCGCCTCAAATCGGTGTAGGTCGCCACTGCCGATTCGTGTGGGGTGACTCGACTCGCCGCCAGCGGAGCGGCCAGATCCCTGACGACCTCGGGCCAGGGCACCGGGTCGGCTGAGGCGGCCGCATCGGCGTGCCACGCCCGCAATGCCGACCCCAGGCACGCGGAGTTGCCGACCGTGAACTGATAGACGTCGGCGTCGAACACGTTGGCCATCACCTGCAACACGTCGCGGTTGGCGGCGGCGCCGCCGGTGGCGTGGATGCGCCGAACGCCCACGCCCATCCAGCGCGAGTGATTGGCCATGGCCATCATCTGCGCCTCAACCACCGCCCGCACATTGCCCGGCACATCGTCAGGCTCGAGGCCGACACGGCGCACACCGGGCACCGGGACGTCGGGCGTGATTTCGGGATCGAACCAGGGAAACATGAACCGCCCGAGGTTGCCGGCGGGCGTTGACCGGAGCGCTGCCGAAAAGCCGGCCCAGTCGAGCCCATAGGTGTCGCGCACACGTTCACGCGCCAGCGATCCGTTCTTGAAGACCGTGATCCCCATGAAGTCACCGGTCGGCGCACCGAACACGTGACCGATGCCGCCGGGGTCCACTCTCGATTCCTTCATGATGCCGGCAATGGTGTCACTGGTGCCGAGAGAAACCACCACGTGGCCGTCGGTCACCAGGCCCGTGCCAACGAGGCTGGACGAGTTGTCGCCGGTCCACGCGACGATGCGTGCGGGTGGCAGGCCATATTTCGACTGCCATCGTGGCGCGAGTGTGCCAATCACGGTGGCCGACGGCACGATCCGGGGCAGCTTCGGCGCCAACCCTGGCGCTGTGGCCTCCACAGCCTGCGCCCACCACGTCTGGGTCGCGAGGTCCATCAGGTTCATTCCGCTGGCATCGCCTGGGTCAAGCGGGGCCTCCGCGCCGAGCAGGTGTGACGCGAGGAAGGAACTGACCAGGTGGATCTGTGCAGTGCCGGCGTACGCCTGCGGGTCGCCCTTGTAGAACTTTCGAATCTGCGGGCCAGTGAAACGTTCGTACGCGCGTGATCCGGTGCGTTTGGCCAGCGCCGCCCCGCCACCAACCGCCGCAGTGATCTCTGCGCACTCCTCGCGCGTGCTGCTGTCCATCCAGATCGGGGCCACAGACCTGGTGAACGTTCCGTCCCTGCCGAGATACACGCTGCCGTGCTGCTGCGCGCACCCGCTGATGGCGGACAGCCGCGTCATATCAACCCCGCACCCGGCCACACGATCCAGCATCTGCTCCAGCGCTTTGACCCACATCGCAGGAGACGAGACCCTGACGAGCGGGTCGGCTGAAGGCAACACGCCATGGACGGTGCCGAACTCCGGGAACGCCTCGTCAAACGGCATCACGTCCTGCCAGAGGACTTCGGCTCGACCGCCGGTGACGCCGATGAGAATGGCCGACAGGCTCTGCGTGGAACTGTCGAGCCCGAGGTAACACCGCTGCGCGCCGCTCACGGAACCTCCCAGCCCCCAGACGCCGCGGAGCGGAACGCCGCGTCGATGACGGCCATGTTCTTCACCGACAGCTCAAGCGGATACGGCGCGGCGCGTGATTCCAGAATGGCGAGCGACAATTCGTCGCCTTGCGCGCGGTACTGATCACACGCTGGAATCTCGAGTGTCTCGACGGTCCTGCCCAAAAGATCGCCATGCGGATCGACAAAGAGGCGGCACGGCCGGTCGGGTGGCGCGTTGAATGGGATTTCTACCTCAAGCCGTCCGCGTGTGCCAAACACCTGCACTCGCTGGTAGGGCGTCAGCCTGGTGCTGCATACACCAATGGCCTGACCAGACGGGTAATCCAGCATCAGCGAGGCCAGGGTATCGACGCCCGACGCCGGGTCGCGCTCCACCAGGCTCATCACCCGCCGCGGCTCTTCGCCAAAGATCATCCGCGACGTCATGATCAGGTAACACCCGATATCCATGAGGCCACCGCCGCCCCACTCCACCACATTGCGAATGTTGGCCGGGTCGTCGTTGAAGTAGCTGAATGCGCCGACGTATGAACGCACGTCGCCAAGCCGGCCAGATCGGCACACGTCCAGGGCACGCAGCCACTGCGGTGCGAACCGCACCATGAACGCCTCCTGGATCACGACCCCCGTGCGGTCGCGCACGTCGATCAGGGCCTGCGCGTCGCCGGCCGACAGGCCAACCGGCTTTTCGCACAACACGTGTTTGCCCGCCTCTGCCGCTCGGGTCGTCCACGGCACGTGTAGATGGTTCGGCAGCGGGTTGTAGATGGCATCCACGTCGGGATCGGCGAGCAGGGCCTCATACGATCCGTAGGACTTCGGGATGCCAAGTGCAGTGGCGGCCGCGCGAGCCGTCGACGCCTCGCGCGACGCAATCGCCACCACCTCGGTGTACGCCCCACCCTGCATGGCGGGAATCACCTTGTCCACACCGATCTTCGCGGTACTGAGTACGCCCCATTTAATTTTCTTCATTCGCGAATCGGTAATCTATCTCAGTCGGGGGCAAACCGGGCGTGGGGAGCTTGGCGCAGCGGTGCGGAATAACCCGCCGCGTCTGACCGGGGAGGGGCGCGGGACTCATTTCAAACCAGCTGTCAGGCGTGGCCTGTATCTTGCTTTGTTGAGGGCCCCACCATGGACCAGGAGCAGGAGCGCGACCTCCGACTCGCCCGTCTTGAAGCCGCTTTGGCTGAGATGCAGCACCGCATGGACGCGCTCGAGGGCCGCCGGAGCACTGAAATTGTGGCGCCGGTGGAACCCGAGCCTGCTGAAGCCGCCCCAAGGGACCTGACCGGCCTTGCGACATTACTGGGCCGGGCCTTCATGGTGTTCGGTGGCGCCTATCTCCTGCGCGCGCTGACGGAGTCGGGGCGTGTGCCCGCCAGCGCCGGCGTGATCATCGGCCTGACCTACTGCGCCGGCTGGATGATCGCCGCCCACCGATCCGCCGCGACACGCCCCACAAGCGCGCAGTTCCACGGAGTCACTGCGCTGCTCGTGGCGCTGCCGATCGTGTGGGAGGCCACCGCGAGGTTCGGCCTGATGAGCCCCGGCGCCGCCGCACTGACGCTGGCCGGCATCAGCGCGGCCGCGTTCGCCGTCGCCTGGCGCGGAGGGCTCGACGTGGTTGCGGCCGTCGCGGGATTCGGTACTGCCGCCGCCGCCTTTGCCACCGCGTGGTCCACCAACCACTTCGCCGCGTTCTCGCTGCTCCTGATTGGTCTCAGTGTGGTGACCTATTGGATGTCCGAACAACCGGGACACGCATGGCTCCGATGGCCCAACGCCGCAGCCGCCGGACTGTCGGTGATCGGCGTGACCATTCGCGCGCTGGGCCACCCTCCGCTGGAAGCGCCCGGGCTCACCTTTGTCGTTCAAGCGGCGTTTGTCGGGACGATGCAGGGATCGCTGGCGGTGCGGCTGCTGATGCTCGGTCGAAATGCCCGGTTCTTCGACGTCATGCAGGCGGCGAGCGGACTGGTGATCGGCCTCGGCGGCGCGGTGATGGTGATGCGGGCGTCACCCGGCGGACTCGGACTGATTGGCGCGGTCACAGCGATCCTGGCGCTGGGCGCGTACCTGGGAGCCTTTCTGCGTCTGGCCGACCGGCCCCACCTGTCAGCCAGTTACCACCTGTTGGCCGCGTTCGGGCTGGTGGCCGCGATAGCCGCGCTGGCGCTGCTCTTCTCCGGGCCCATCCTGGCGCTCGCTGCTATCACGATCGGAATGATCACCCTCGTTCTGGGCCCCCACCGGCTTGCCGGCTACGCCGCGCTGCACGGTTCGGCCTACGTACTGACCGCACTCGCCGCGTCGGGGCTGCTCACCGCGTCGCTGACGGCCTGGATGCGCAATCCGACGCCCTGGCCCTGGGTGTCTGCGGTAGGCTGGCTGACACTGGGCACTGCCGGTATTTGCGCCACCCTGCGTCCCCCACGGCACGGCGACATCGGCGACTTGCTCGCCCGCGTCGGGCGCTTGCTTCTGGCTTCGCTGTTCGTCTTCACCGCAAGCGGAGCTGTGCTGATGGTGACGGGGCCGCACATTGCAGGAACCCCGCCGGATGCAGGCGTCCTTGCCACCCTGCGCACCACCCTTCTGTCGCTGGCCGTCATCGGCCTCGGCCTTGCCGCACGACTACCACAGACCAGGGTCTTCGCCCGACTGGTCTATCCGCTGCTCATCGTCGGCGGGTTACGATTCGTCGCCGACGACTTCCGGCACTCGGACCCAGGCACGCTGTTCATTGCACTGGCCGTTTATGGCCTGGCCTGGGTTCTCGGTCCGCGGCTGGCTGCACGGAGCAACGCGACCTCTTCCCGCTGAACGTGGCCGCAAATCTGCTAGGCTTTCCGCCACGCCACGTCGCGTGACGGAGGATGACCGTGTTGCGAACCCTGATGATGTGTGGAGGCCTCTTGATGTTGGCGATTCCGTTAACCGCGCAGACCCAGTTGCCCACCAAACGTGTGCTTACGCTGGAAGCTGCGCGACGCGTCGTGGCGGCGGCCGAAGCCGAGGCGCGCAAGAACAACTGGGCCGTGTCGATCGCGGTGCTCGACGACAGCGGACACATGATCCTCTTCCAGCGCATGGACGGCGCCAAACTCGTGGCCACGGACATTGCGATACGCAAGGCGCGCACGGCCGTCTACTTCCAGGGGCCGACCAAGGATTTGGAGGCGGAAGTCGCCGGTGGCCGAACCGCGCTGTTGCCCATCGAGGGATTCATGCCGCTCGAAGGTGGTGTGCCGTTGATGTCAGGTGGCCAGCTCGTCGGCGCGGTCGGCGTGAGCGGAGTCAGCGGCGCTCAGGACGCGCAGTGTGCGCTCGCGGGCGCTGCGGCGATCAAGTAAGCGCCTCACTCAAATAAGCGCCCTACCGCGCGAGTGCGAGCAGGGTCGCGAGCGCGATCTCGATGCCGCGAAGGCTCGGGATTTTGTCGACGGCAATCCACTCGTCAAGCGCGTGCGCACGGCCGCCTCGGCCACCCGAATCCACGGTGATGGCGGGGATGCCGAGGCTGATGGGGATGTTGGAGTCGGTGCTGCTCCAGCTGAATGTCGGCCGCCCGCCAGCCGCACGAATCGACGCCGCAGCAGTCTGGACGATGGGCGAATCGATCGGCGTCTCTCCTGACGGCCGATCGCCAATCAACTTCAGTTCGGCCGTCACCGGGCCCTGTGCCGTGGAGCGGGCCGAGTTTTCTTCGCGCACGGCGTCGGCAATCAACGCCATCAGGCTTTCGTCGAGCTTCTGCAACTCAGCGCGTGACTCCGAGCGCATGTCGAGTTCCATCCATGACTCGAAGGGAATGGAGTTCACCGATGTGCCGCCGCCCACCACGCCGACGCTGTACGTCGTTTTGGGCTTCTCGGGGACAGTCAATTTGCCAAAACGCTGCATCGCGCCGGCCATGGCGAATGCCGGGCTCACGAGTCCGAATGCCCCATAGCTGTGGCCGCCCGGCCCCTTGAAGATCACGCGATACCGGCGGCTGCCGACGCCGCCGTGAGTGATGTTGGCCCCGCCACCGGCGCCGTCCATCGAAATGAACATCTTGATGCGGTCCTTGTACTTGCCCTTGTTGAACAGGTACTTCACGCCGCGCAAATCGCCCTGGCCCTCTTCCCCCACGTTGCCGATGAACAGCAGGTCACTCTCGGTGCGAATGCCGGCGGCATTCATGGCGCGGATCATCGCCAGCAGCACCGCCAGCGAACGGGTGTCGTCGCCGATGCCGGGAGCAGACAATCGATCCCCGTCACGCGTGACCTTCACATCGGTGCCTGCCGGGAACACGGTGTCGAGGTGCGCCGCAATGGCGATGAGTGGCGCCGCGTCCCTCCCGGGACCGTTGCCCCGGCGCAACCCCATCACGTTGCCTTCCTCGTCCTGCTCAACATCGGTCAGGCCGGAGGCACGCAGCATCTCAAGGTAGGCGGCAGCGCGCGCGGTTTCCTTGAAGGGCGGCGCGGGGATCTCGGTCAGGGTGATGATCTCTGCAATCAGGCGATCGTGATCGCGATCGAGCACGGCCAGGGCCTGCTTGAAGCCATCGCTTGCCCGCACAGTGGCGAGGGTTGAATCATACGGATTGGTTTGCGCCGTAACAGCCGCGCTGAGCAGGCCCACGGCCATGGCGGTTTTCTGCAGTCGTGACAACATGCCCACGATCATACGGCCTTTGCGTCAGGCTTCTGCAGGCGACAGGCGGCCAAGACAAGGCCGCAGGCGAGCCACTGGAAAATGCCCACCTTCGTGCCAAGCGCGACGGCATCCAGCAGTCCGAAGATGTGGACCGAGAGCAGAGAAAACCCCGCGGCGATTCCGACGGACCGCACCCAGCGGTCGCCGCCCCCGCGGGCCAGATCGCAAGCGCGCTGCAGGACGAAGCCCGTCAGCGCCACGTACGCCGCCAGGCCGATCAACCCGACATCGAGTGCGGTCTGTAGAAAAATATTGTGCGCATGCGGGTGACCGACAACGAGGTCAGGCCAGACTGGGACGGGGGCATATCCGCTGTGCCGGAAGTAGTCGAATCCGATGCCGGTCCAGGGCGAGGTGCGCAGGGCCGCGAGACCCCGCTCCCAGATGTCCACGCGCGTCTGCGCCGATACCATCAACTCGACGACCCTGGGATGGTCGCCCCAGAGGGCGTAGGCCACCGCCGGTATCCCCAGCAAGACCGCAAAGACCACTGACCACCAGACTGCCGGCTTCAGAAACCGGCGCGTCATCAGCCAGGCCACACACGCAGCCGCCAGCCAGACCGACCTCGATTGCATCATGACGACAACGGCCAACGTCCAGAGCGCCGCCAGCAACCCGACGACCTGCAGCAGCACTCGCAGACCACTTCCTGCCAGCCGCGAACCCGCAACCGCCGCCGCCGCCACGGGCAGCACCATCATCGCCACCGCCGCCAGTGGGTTCCGGTTGACTGATGTGCGGGAATGAAGGCCACTCATGGGCAGGGCCCTCGGTGGCTCGGTGGTGGCCGGCGCCTTTTCAAATATCGCCTTCGCATTGTGCACCGGCAACGCGCTGGGGACTCCGATGGCCACAACAGCGGCACCACACACGACGAACGCGAGGACGACGAGCGCAAAACGCTCGCGCGTCCGGCCCCACACGGCCACGGTGCCCATGGCAAAGAGCCCGAGCGCGAAACCGGCGAAGTGGTTGAGGGTCTCGGGCTGATCCGAGACATCGATCCCGGCGAAAATCGCGGCCGCCACCAGCACGGCCATGTACAACGGAAGGCGGCCGAAGCCGCGCACCAGGCCGATGGCGCCGACCATGACCAACGCGGCGAACACCGCGACCGCGGGCAAGGCTGATGGCCCCAGCACGGCGGGAAACATCAGCACTGGAGAAGCAATTACCAGGAGCGCGGCCGCGCCCCACGCCACGCCGCGGGTCATTGCGCTACGAGGTCCCGGAACAGACTGTAGGCCCGCGCGATGGCACCGGCCCTGTCGACGCGGGCGGCGGCATAGGCCATGGACCGCTCAGCATACGCATCATGGTCGGCCGGCAGGCGCGCGCTCAACGCTTCAATGGCCATGCCGAACGCCGATATCGAATTGAGCGGAAGACTCCAGCCGACCTCGTGTGTTTCCACATCGCTCCACGGCGTCTGATCGCTGATGAGGACGGGTACGCCCGCCGCCAGCGACTCGAAAATCACGTGCCCGAAGTTCTCTCCCCGGGTCGGGAAGAAGAACAAATCGTGTCTGGCGAACGTGCGTTTCACCTGATCGGGAGGCACCTCACCCTTGTAGACAGCCCGTATGTTCGGGGGCAAGCGCACCAGCAACCGCTCGCACTCTGCCCAGTAGGCCACATCCTCAATCGGTCCAAAGATCGCGAACTCCACGGGCACCTTCACGCCGGCCAACACCCGC
>JBKJQX010000052.1:0-12693 GCA_046594875.1 Vicinamibacterales bacterium | reverse complement strand
CGTCACGGCGCGGCCGTCATCGTCGACACGGTCGGCGATCCGTTCAAGGACACGTCGGGTCCCTCCCTCAACATCCTGATCAAACTCATCAGCATGGTATCGGTGGCCACGATCGGCATCACGATGGCCGTCAACAACGGCGAAGGCGTGGTGCGCGTGTTGATGGAAATGCTGCTCAAGTAAATGTCGGGGTCAGACCGCGGACATCTGCCGCTGCTCGAAAGCGAAGCTGTCCACGTCCTCAGGGAAGTGGCGGCGCAGTTTGAGCGGCCTGCCCTCCTGTTTTCAGGAGGCAAGGACTCGGTGGTGGTCGCGTGGCTCGCCCGCAAGGCATTTGCTCCGGGGGCCGTGCCGTTCCCGCTGCTCCACATCGACACGGGCCACAACTTTCCCGAGACCCTGACCTTCCGCGATCGGTTCGTGGCGCAGATGGGATGCACGCTCGTGGTGCGGCGCGTCCAGGACTCGATCGATCAGGGCCGCGTCCAGGAAGAAACCGGGCCCACCGCCAGCCGGAATGCGCTGCAGACGACCACGCTCCTTGATGCCATCAAGGAACTGGGCCTCGATGCCGCCGTGGGCGGAGCGAGGCGCGATGAAGAAAAGGCGCGCGCGAAAGAGCGATTTTTTTCGCATCGTGACGCCTTTGGCCAGTGGGACCCGAAAAACCAGCGCCCCGAATTGTGGAACCTGTATAACGGACGCAAGAACCCAGGTGAGCACTTCCGGGTCTTTCCGCTGTCGAACTGGACGGAGCTCGACATCTGGAAATACATCGAGGCCGAAGACATCCCGCTGCCGGATCTGTACTTCGCCCATGAGCGTGAAGTGCTGGACCGGTCCGGCACCCTGCTGGCCAACACCGAGCACATCCAGGTGCAGCCCGACGAACGTGTGTCGAAGCGTACGGTACGTTTTCGCACCGTCGGTGACGCCACCTGCACAGGCGCGGTGGAATCCACCGCATCGAGTGTGGCCGACATCATCCTGGAAACGGCTGCGGCACGGCTGACCGAACGCGGCGGCCGCGCAGACGATCAACGTTCCGACACCGCGATGGAAGACCGGAAACGGCAGGGCTATTTCTGATGGACCTGCTCCGCTTTACCACCGCCGGCAGCGTGGACGACGGCAAGAGCACGCTCATCGGGCGCCTGCTCTACGACACGAAGTCCATTTTCGAAGACCAGCTCGAGGCGGTGGCGGGCGCCAGCCGCCGGCTCGGCGAGGACCGGATGAACCTCGCGCTGTTGACCGACGGCCTGCGCGCCGAGCGCGAACAGAAGATCACGATCGACGTCGCCTATCGCTATTTCGCCACGCCGCGCCGCAAGTTCATCATTGCCGACACGCCAGGCCACGTGCAGTACACGCGCAATATGATTACGGGCGCATCCACGGCCGACCTGGCCGTGGTGCTCGTGGATGCGAGCCGCGGTGTGCAGACGCAGTCGAGGCGCCACGCGTTCATCACGTCACTGCTCGGCATCCCGCACATGGTGGTGGCGGTCAACAAGATGGATCTGGTGGGCTTCGCCGAGTCGGTCTATGACGACATCGTCCGGGACTTCAGCCAATTTGCCGCCAAGCTCACCGTCAAAGACATCACCTACATTCCGCTCTCCGCCCTCGAGGGCGACAACGTCGTCGAACCATCCACGCGGATGCCGTGGTACCGAGGCGGACCGTTGCTGACGAAGCTCGAGACGGTCACGGGCAACGCCCGGCGCAACGCGATCGACTTCCGGTTTCCGGTGCAGTGCGTGATCCGGCCCCATCAGGAGTTCCGCGGGTTTGCCGGCACCGCGGTATCGGGGTCGGTCTCGGCGGGCGATGAGGTGGTGGTGCTGCCCTCGGGGCTGACCACTCGAATCAAGTCTGTGGAGACGCTGAACGGCCCGCAGCCGATGGCCGCGGCCGGTGATGCCGTGGTGTTGACCACGACCGAAGAGATCGACATCTCGCGCGGCGATATGATCGTGCGGCGCAAGAACCTGCCGACCGTGGCACGCCGGGTGGACGCGTACCTGTGCTGGATGGACGCCACGCCGCTGGCCCCCGGGCGCGCGTACATCCTGGCGCACACCACCCGCCGCGTGCAGGCGGTGGTGGACCTCGTGGAATACCGGGTCAATGTGGACACCCTGCATCGCGATGCGGCGCAGACGCTGATGATGAACGACATCGGGCGCGTGGAAATCACGATGGCCGACCCGATCTTCTTCGACTCGTATCGACTCAACTCGGGGACAGGTTCATTCATCCTCATCGACCCGGCGACCAACGCCACCGTGGCGGCGGGCATGATTCGCGGCGAAACCCAGGCCGACACACAGGTGTCGGCTGGGGTGACCTGGCAGGGATGGAACATCGCGCGCGAGGCACGTGAGAGCCAGCAGGGCCACCCGGCCGCGGTGGTGTGGCTCACAGGCATATCGGGCGCCGGCAAAACCACGATCGCCCGAGCGGTGGAGCGGCGGCTGTTCGACGCGGGCCGGCGCACGATGCTGCTCGACGGCGACCATCTGCGCCACGGCTTGTGCGGTGACCTCGGATTTTCGCCGGCCGACCGCGCCGAAAACATCCGGCGCGCCGGCGAGGTGGCGCACCTGTTCTTCGAGCAGGGTGCGATCGTGTTGTGCGCCTTCGTGTCGCCGTACGCCGAGGATCGGGCGCGGGTCAGGGGGCTCGTACCCGCCGGACGCTTCGTTGAAGTGTTTGTGCAGGCCGACGTCGAGACCTGCCGCGCGCGCGACCCGAAAGGGCTGTACGCCAGAGCCGCCGGCGGGCAGCTTGACCAGTTCACCGGCGTCACAGCCCCGTACGAAGCGCCCAGCGCGCCTGAGCTGACCATCGACACCCGCGTCACCTCCGCCGACGACGCGGCGGAGATGATCATCGAATACCTCTCTCGGGCTTGAGACCCAGCCCGAGCTACGGGAGGCGTAGCTCGGCCGAGGGGTGCGTAGCTCGGCCTGGGTTTCAAGGCCGAGGGTTAGTGCGTAGCTCGGCCTGGGCCTCAAGGCCGAGGGTTAGTTGGGGTAGTTGTGGCGGAGTTCGACCGGCTTCACCTTGCGCCGGTTCTTGATGCGGATGTTCATGAACTCGACGAACACCGAGAAGCCCATCGCAAAGTAGATGTAGCCCTTTGAGATGTGCTGCCCAAATCCATCGGCCACCAGCGAGAATCCAATCAACAACAGGAACGACAGCGCAAGAATCTTGACCGTGGGATGGACTTCCACAAAGTCAGAGATGGGTTCAGCAGCCATCAACATCACCAGGACGGCCAGTACGACGGCAGTCACCATCACTGTCAGGTTCTCGGACATGCCGATGGCGGTGATGACAGAATCGAGCGAAAACACGATATCGAGGAGCATGACCTGGGTGATCACGCTGGCGAATGTCGCCGCGGCCTTCCCGGAGGCATGGCCTTCCTCCCCTTCGAGTTTGTCGTGAATCTCGTAGGTGGCCTTGGCCAGCAGGAACAATCCACCAAAGATGAGGATCAGATCCCGGCCCGAGAAGCTGTTCGACATGATGGTGAAGAGCGGCGCCGTCAGGCGCGCCATCCACGAGAGCGAAAACAGCAGCGCGATGCGCATGACCATGGCGGCCATCAGGCCGACACGCCGCGCGCGCTTCTGCTGGTCCTTGGGCAACTTGCCCGAGAGGATCGAAATAAAGATGACGTTGTCGACACCCAGCACAATCTCGAGGAACGTCAGGGTGATGAGGGCAATCAACAGTTCTGGCGATGTGAATATTTCCATGGTGATGTGCGGGGACAGCTACCGGCGTTTAATCAGGACTTTGAGTTCGGCCCAGCCGGTCGCTTCGAAATATTCAAGGCGAATCCGGTGACGCCCGGCGGTTAATGGTACCCGATCAACTTCAGAACCGTGGATGTCCCATCGCTCCAGCACCATCTTGTCGTCGAGCCAGACACGAATGCCGTCATCGGTGATGGTCACGAGTTCGTAGTTGCCGGCGGGCAAAGTGACAGTTCCCTCGGCGCGCATGGCGAGCCTGTCGGCGGGGAGATCGGGCATCATCAGGCGGCCGCTGATAAGGTCAAACCGGGGCACCACCTCGGTCTTGGTGGGAGGCTCGGTGAGCCTGGCCGCAAACGCCTGAGGCGCCGTCAGCGGGTCGGCCTTCTCATCCCACGTCCACCAGCGGGTATTCCAGGCGACAGCGGGTTCGAACTGTTCGTAGATGAATCGATGCGGTTGCCCGCCAGGAGTCTTTCGGCCACGCGGGTCCACAACTTCCGCGCCGAGGTATTCGAACTCCAGGCGCAGATCGAGGCCTTCACCAGACGGTGTCACCACTACTTCAGCACCCATGGCGCCCGCACTGGTGTTGACCGCGCCACCCCGAGCGGAGACCAGCTTCCACTGCCCCGGCGGTCCAAGGACGCGAAGCTTCAACGGCCGGTCGGTCGCCTTCCCCACCGGCCACAGCTTCGGATAACGGTAGTCGTAGGGGCCCCACTCATCCACGATGATGGTGGAACGGCCACGGCGCGCGCCTTCAGGCAGGAGGGCGTTCATGCCGCCTGGAAGAGGCAACCAGGTGGCCGGGGTGGGCACCACTTCACGCTGAACCGTTGTGGACGCTGGCGCCGCGTCCCACTGGAGCCCGTCCACGTCCGAGCCGCCTTTCATCAGCGCGCCAATGGTGCCGCGCACGGCATTCTTTGAAAGGCGCAGACCGCTGGTCCTGATGACATCGAGCACCGTACCGTGATTCTCGAACGTGTTGTTGGCGATCCGGTAGTCGCGGCTGCGGGTATCGCGGAACTTGGCATACCCCCAATTCGGGTCCTGCGTGGCGTTCGCCCACAGGCGCAAAGCCACTTTGTCGCCGCTGAAGGTGTTGCCCGCGATGGCGATGTTCTGCCCGTGTTCGATTGCGACGGCTTCATCGTTGCCGGCGAACGAGTTGTTCAGGAACTCGGTGTCGTAGCTGTAGCCGCCCCAGACGCCATGCCAGCAATCGTCCACCCGGTTTCCAATGAACCGGTTGCGGCTGAAGGTGACCTCGATGCCGTTGGCCACGGCGTGGCTGAAGTCATTTTCAAAGAACACGTTGTCGTTCGCCCCACCCTGGCCGGTGTCCATCGTGGTCTGGCCCGCCCACATGAACAGGCCGTCGCCGCCGTGGGTGGCCGAATTGTGGTGGAACGTATTCCGGCTCGACTGCTCGTACATCAGGATGCCGGTCGAATCTTGACCGCGAAAATAGAAGCCGTGGCTGTAGCCGCGAACCGCGTAGTCGAACTTGTTGTGCGCCACCAGGCTGTCGGTGGTGCGATACATGCCGAGGCCGATCGATGACAGATACGAAAAGTCGTTGTTCCAGATCTTGAGCCGTGTCGAACGCGTGACCATCAGGCCGTTCTGGCCCTGCGTCGCACGCGTCTGGTCAATCTCCGCATCGTCACATTCGCTGAGGTAGATGGCAGCGCCGAATCGCAGCCATTCGTCCTTCTCGTTGTTGTGGTACGACATCCAGTCGACGAGGCTTTCTTTTTCGATGCCCGACCAGAGGCGCTGCTTCCAGTTGTAACTGAGATCCAGGCCGGTCAGATGCAGGAAGGGGGATTTGCGCGCCATGACCGCGACCTTGTACCCGCGAATCGATCCGCCACGGACAGTGACGTGGTCGCCACCGGCGACCTCGATCCCGATGCCGGTGTAGCCGTCAGGGTCTGCGTACGGATCCCCGCCTTCGATGGTGACGCCGGTGAGGTCCAACGTGATGTTGCTGCCGCGAATGACGAGCGCGGCCTTCCCGTCGGCGACAGGAAGACGGTACACGCCTGGCTTCACCTTCGTGTTCGCGCTGATGACCAGGCCGTGGGTGAGGAGCACCTCGGGCTGCATTCCCGCGGCGGATAGGGACGCGGACGCCGACGCGCTGTCCATGGGCCAATGAGGCCACGGCGCAATGAGGCAAAAGAATGTGGCAATGCCGCCAATAAAACAGTTCCGGATCACGCGTGCATTCACGGTGTTTCCTCTTTGCATACGCCTCACCCTTCAGTCCACGGATTGAACGTACCGACACCCGTCGGAGCGAAGTCTGACACGTTCCTGGTGGCCACCGTCATTTTGTGCACCAGCGCGGTGGCGGCGATCATCGCATCACGGTGCGCCTGCGGATCGGGCACATGCAGCCGCGCACACTGGAGGGCGACCGTCGTATCCACTGGCAGAATGCGACCCTCGAACTGCCGCAGGATCTGCCCGTCCAGCCAGGCTCGCAGTACTCTGCCCTGGGCCTCATCCCGCCGCTCGACCATCCGCACGCCGAGTTCCAGTTCGAGCACCGAAATTGCTGACAAATAGGAGTCCGCGAACGGCAATGCCGCGGCCCACGCAAGCACGTGCGCGTCGGCCCTGTCCGACCGCCGAAGCTCAGACACAACGTTGGTGTCGAGCAGAAACATCAGGAGAGGTCAGGAAGACGATGGAGGTCGGCCAGGCGCGGAGGGTCAAAATCGACATCCGAGCTCCCAGGCTGCGCGACGGCCTCGGCCAAGGTGAGGCGGCCACCCGCCAACTTGCGATAGTCGTCGATATTCAGGAGCACATGGGCTGGTCTCCCACGGTCGGTGATAAAAACCGGCCCTCGGTCAGCCGCCTTCTTGGCTTCGCTGGCGTGCTGATTGAAGGCCCTGCTCGACAGAGTGGTAATCCCCATGGCCTCCCCAGTATCGCAATAATGTAGATATGTTTCTACATTAAACTGCAAAAACGTCTGGATTCCACGAAATGCCCAGCTCCTCAGGGCCCGCCATGTATCCGAGCATTGCCGACGCCGCGACCACTGACGGACTGGCGAGGAACCCTTCGCCCCCAAAGCCCATGCGATTCTGCCAGTTGCGGTTGAATGAGGTGATGGCGCGCTGGCCGGGCGACAGCGCGTCTTCGCCCTGGCCGAAACAGGGGCCACACCAGGACTGCCGAATGACGGCGCCCACCGACCGGAAGACATCGGCGATGGATTCGCCTCCGAGCCGGGCGTCCCCCGTCTCGATCTGCCGGCCCACGCCGCCGCTGCCCGGGAACACCTTGAACTCGGTGGCGGCCTTGACGCGGCCAAGGCCTCGCGCCGCGCGCAGCACCAGCGCGGCCTGAAGCAGGTCATCGTAGCTGCCGTTGGTGCACGACCCAATCATCGCCTTGTCGAACGTCACTCGCTCGCGCGCCACTTCGCCGGCGTGAAAGGCATTACCGGGACTGAACGGCTTGGCGATCATCGGGGCCACGCCCGACAAATCAAACACCTCGTCGATCTCGTAGATCGCGTCGGCTCCGGGCGTGACCATCGGGTACGGCAAGTCGGTGATGCCCTTGGCGCGATACCACTCGCGCGTGGTCTCGTCGGGCGCGAAGATCCCGTTGAGGGCCTCGGCCTCGGCCATCATGTTCGCAATGGTGTTGCGCGACACCATGGGCAGTTGTCGCGCGGCATCCACAAACTCCACCGACATGCCTTGCGACTGTTTCGCGCCCCATCGCCGCAGCAGTTCGAGCACCACATCCTTGCCACCGACCCAGGGGTTGAGGCGCCCCACAAACGAGACGCGGCGCTGCTTTGCCAGGGTGAAGTAGATGTAGCCGGTGGACCAGCCGAAACCCAGGGTCGTTGATCCCACGCCGATGCCCACCGCGCCATAGGCCCCGTACGCGCGGCTGTGCGAGTCGGCCCCCGGAATGAACTGCCCGGGCATCACCAGACCCTGCTCGGGAAAATAGAAATGGAAGATGCCATCGCCCGGCGTGGCGTAGTACGGCTTCTCCATCCCGTGGAACTTCGCGAAGGCCCGGCCGATGGACGTCTGCTTGTCGTCTTCGTCCTTGCCCGTGAAGACGAAGTGGTCGTTGGCCACGGCCGCCTGTCGCGGGTCAATCGTCCGGCCGCCCGTGATCTGGTTAAACGTGTGAATGGAAAACGGCGCCGTGCCGTCGGAGGCCGGCAGCAGGTCGGCGTATGCCCGAAGTGTCGCGCCCGGCGTGAAGTCGGCCCGCGCGAGGTCCCGATCCACGCGGTGCGCCCAGATGATCTGCTCGGTGGTGGTCATTCCACGGGCCATCGCTTCGTCGGCCCAGTCCAGCGAGGGTGGAGTTTCCACCGAGCGACGGAATTCGCGTCGGCCGACGGCAAAGATGCCGCCGCCGCGACGGATTTCCTCTTCCTTTACCGATAGCGGCACCGGCACGTAGCTCTGGCCCTGCGTGATGTTCGCGATCGCTCTCGACACCGGATCAAACGTGAACTCGTCGCCATCCTGCGCCTCGGCCACGGCTTCGGGACACTGCACCACATGCAGGCCGAGATTGAAGGCATTGCGCCGGAAGATGTCGCCCATGTTGTTGCCGGCGATGATGACCAACTCGAGCCCCACCTCTTCGGCCACGCCCTTGAGTCCGGCAGGGCTCATTTCGCGCGACGACCCGATGGCGAAACGATCGCCCGCGATGAGAAACGTCTCGCCGCGATGGACGCGCGCCCGGAAGTCGGGCATCAGGTGGCGGAACGAGCCGGCCTTCCACCGTTCGTCCAGGGTCTCCAGACTCTCGGACACGCAGTCGGTGGCCGGTGTGATCTGGTCGGTGTCGATGGCGTCGAGCTTTTTTGTGCCCGCCGGCGCTTTGGGGTCCCAGATGATCAGCGCGCGGCCGCGGATCAGGGTGGTGGAACCGGCCGCCTGTGGCGCCGGGGCAGGAATGTCGGCAGAAGACACGCCTGGCTTGAGGCGCGCGGGCGAAATGGTATGCATCGCGGGTATTTTACCCTGCGCCCCGGTCCGGGGTTCGAATGCCGCGCAGTGGTGCACAGGCAGCGCGGGGAACTTCGGGAACTGCGGATCGGTATCCGACCAGTCGCATCGCAGAAACCTGGCGCCGCGGTCGTTCTGAATCCATCGCGCGTGGCGGCAGCCGTCGCACAGACCCGCGCGTGCGGCTTGCCGACCGGCCTCCCCTTGGTTCATCATCAGGTCATGCTCCAGAGGGTCTATGTTCACATCTGAAGCCGTCACACGTCACGTCCGCGTGTCGGTGACGGCCGAATTTTCTCCCGAGCGATCGAAGCCGTCCGAGACGCAGTGGTTCTTTCTGTACACGATCACGATCGCCAACGAAGGTCCCGACCCGGTGCAGTTGCTGACCCGGCACTGGATCATTACCGACGGCGCGGGCCAGGTCGAAGAGGTGCGCGGCCCCGGCGTGGTCGGCCAGCAACCGACGCTCGGGCCCGGCGAGACGTTTACCTATACGTCGGGGTGCCCATTATCCACCCCCTTCGGACTCATGCAGGGCACCTATCAGATGACCACCAAGGACGGCGAGCAATTCGACGCGACGATCGCCCCCTTCACCCTCAGCGAACCATACACGGTGCACTAGCGTCCCGAGTCAGGTGAATCGCGCTTCAGAGCGTTCTCCATGAAGGTCCATGAAGATCCATGAAGTTGCGTCACGGATCACGCGGTCAGAAGGCGCGAGGTTGGGGGCCGCCTTCGGCGGCACGCACGATCGGAGTGACGTCACAAACGAGAAAAGAGAAAAGACGTCGGGTGTCTTTTTGCTTGTAGCCGTCAAAAAGACACCCGACGTCTTTTCTCATTTGTGACGCCCCGCCGCTCGCGCAGCCCGGCGTAAGCCGGGCTCCCAACCCCGCGCCCTTCATGGACCTTCATGGGCTTCATGGTAAACATCCTGACCGTATGCTAACGGCGCTGGCGGGCCGCCCGGAAGCTGTTGAACCCCATCGCGAGGTACACCAGCAGGATTACGGCCATCGCGCTGCGTGACACGACGGCGGCAGGCATGGCCACCTCGCCCGACAGCAATGCCGGAATCGACAGCAGCCCCGAAACCGACCCCAGCACGCCCACCAGCGCAATGCCCATCGCCAGGTGCATCGCTGTCCGGCGACTGTCTTCATGACGGGCATAAAACCCCAGCATGGAAATCACCAGGCCGAACGCCGCCGGAATGAGCGCGGTTGGACTCGCCATGCCGGTCATGACATAACCGCCCACGCCCACAATCATCAGCAGCAACCCCACTCCCCGACTCACATTCGCCACTGTCGCCTCCTCACACAAACGTACACGGAACGTCGATCGCGTGCTTGAGCCGCCTCATGTAGTCGGCCTTCGCAATTTCCACCGCGCCAAACTGCGCCAGGTGCGGTGTGACCCACTGAATGTCGAGCAGCGTCATCTGGCGCGCGCGCATATGCAACACCAGTGTCACCAGGGCCACCTTTGACGCGTCCGTTTCGTGGTGGAACATCGATTCGCCGAAAAACGCGCCGCCCAGATGGACGCCGTACAGCCCCCCGACCAGGCGACCGTCACGCCAGGCCTCGACCGAGTGGGCCACGCCGAGGCGGTGCAGCGCCACATACGACTCGACAATGTCTTCGGAGATCCAGGTGCCCTCCTCGCGGCCGGCCGCGCAGGCGCGCATGACACCCTCGAAGTCGCGGTCGATCACCACGTCGAAGCGCGACGACCGCACCACGCGTGCGAGCCGCCGCGACACGCGCATCGCCTCGAGCGGCAGGATCGCGCGCGGGTCGGGCGAGAACCAGCCAATCCGGCCATCCTCCATCGCCATGGGAAAGTAGCCTTGACGATAGGCCTGCAAGAGGAAGGGCGGCTCGATCACACATTTCCCTTTTCTGCACACCGAGCTTACCATCTGGGTTCAGGCGCATGCCTCATCCTGTTTCCCCCTGGCTTCCCGCATCGGTTCTTTCGCTCCGTGACTACAACCTGCCGACCTTCCGGCACGACCTGATTGCCGGCGTCACGGTCGGACTGGTCGCGCTCCCGCTCGGAATGGCGTTTGCCATCGCCTCGGGCCTGCCTCCGCAATCGGGCATCTACTGCGCCATTGTCACCGGCTTCCTGATTTCTGCGCTGGGCGGATCGCGCACGCAAATTGGCGGGCCGACCGGAGCCTTCGTGGTGGTCATCGCAGGCATCATCGCCGAGCACGGCGTGTCGGGCCTGTTCATGTGCACGATGATGGCCGGCGTGATGCTGATCCTGCTGGGGGTCACCGGCACCGGGTCGGCGGTGAAGTTCATTCCGCGCCCGGTCATCATCGGATTCACGAACGGCATCGCGGTGCTGATTGCGAGTACCCAGATCAGTGAGTTTCTGGGTGTCAGCGTCACGGAAAACGTCGGCGAATTCCTGGATCGGATGGCGGCGGTCTGGCGGCACATCGACACGCTGTCTCTGGCATCGGTGGCCGTGGGCACCGGGGCGCTCGCGGTGATCCTGCTGGTCAATCGTTTCGTGCGGGTGGTGCCCGGCACGGTGGTCGCGTTGCTGGCCGGGACCTTCGCGGCGTGGGCGCTCGAACTGCCGGTCGAGACGATCGGATCGCGATTCGGCAGCATCCCGGCGGGCCTGCCCGAGTTTCACATTCCGGCCTTTGACCCCGCCCTCATCACGAAGCTCATTTCCCCGGCCGTGACGATCGCGATGCTGGGTGCGATCGAGTCGCTGATGTCGGCGGTCGTCGCCGACCGCATGAGCGGCGACCGGCACAATCCCAACGTCGAGCTCATCGCCCAGGGCGTGGCGAACGTCATATCGCCGATGGTCGGCGGCCTGCCCGCCACCGGCGCCATCGCGCGCACGGCCACCAATATCCGGTCGGGAGCCAGGACGCCGATGGCCGGAATCATCCACGCCGTCACGCTGCTCGTGGTGCTGCTCGCTGGTGCTGAACTGGCGGGCCTGGTGCCGATGGCGGTGCTGGCCGCCATCCTGTTCGTTGTGGCATGGAACATGGGCGAGTGGCACGAAATTCCAGACCTCCTCAAGCAGTCCAAGGCCGACGTCGGCGTCTGGGCCGCTACCTTTCTGCTGACCGTACTGGCCGACCTGACCGTGGCCGTCGAAGTGGGCATGGTGCTGGCAGCCCTGCTGTTCATTCGGCGCGTGTCGCACACCACGACCGTCTCACGCGTGACCGATGACTACGTCGATGCGGGGAAAGTGCACGTCCTGCAGGACAAACCCATCCCGGCCTACGTGGCCATCTTCCGCATCCACGGACCGTTCTTGTTCGGCGCCACCGACAAGATCACTCGGGTGCTCGACCGGATCGACGACCTGCCGCCGGTGGTCATCTTCCGGCTGCGCAATATGACGGCGATTGATGCCACGGGCCTGCGCGCCCTTGAAGAAGTAGCGGCGCGACTGCGCGGCTCCGGCCGCACGGCCCTGTTCTGCGGCGCGCTCGAACAGCCACGTGCGATCATGCGGTCGTCAGGATTCCCGCAGCATGTAGGCGAGGATAACTTCTGCCCCAACGTCGAAGCCGCCCTCGCCAGAGCGCGCGAGGTCCACGACTTGGGAAATTAGCAGGCTGCTGAAAAACAGGATGTTACACGAGGCGTGAAGGGGACCGACTGCTGATCGGGCCTGTACGACGATGCGGCATGCGCGGTGATGATCAGCAGACAGGCCACCTCTTCAGCGATCTCTCTCCGGAAGCACGCGTCCCGATGGATCATCCACTGCGGGCCGTCCGCCGGATGACCGATGAGGCACTTCGTGCGCTGGCGCCGGCGCTCGGTCGGTTGTATTCGGAGACCGGCCGGCCGTCGATTCCCCCCGAGCAGCTCCTGCGCGCGCTCCTGATT
>JBKJQX010000055.1:0-5238 GCA_046594875.1 Vicinamibacterales bacterium | reverse complement strand
GGGCCCCGCCACGCTGTTGTACGGCAGCAATGCCATTGGCGGCGTCGTCAACGCGATCACGCCGCAGGATGCGTTCAGGTCCAGTCCGTTCTCGGGGATGCTCGGTGGGGTGACGCTCGAGGCCGGAAGCGCCGGCGAGTCGCTGGGCGCCAACGGCAGTGTGCAGTTCGGCCGTGGGGGATGGACCGGGTGGGCCGGTGGCGGTTCGCGCCGGAGCGGCGACTACCAGACACCGAGCACCACCATTGCCAACTCCGCCAGCCGGCTGCAAAGCGGCCGCGCAGGATTCGGCCGCACCGGTGGCAGGGGATTTTTCAGCCTTGGTGGATCGATTGAAGATAGTCGATTCGGCGTGCCGTTTGCCGGGTTGTTCGAAGGCGAGCCCGACGCCGAGATCGATATCGACTCGCGGCGCCGCGACATTCGACTCGATGTTGGCGCGCGGCACCTCTCGGGCCCGTTCCTCGATGCAGCGAAGCTGACCGTTGGTTACACGGACTACGCGCATACGGAGCTGGAGGTCGAAGACGGTGCCGAATCCGTCGGCACCGCGTTTTCAAACGACACCCTGACCGTCAGGACGGAACTTGAGCAGAAGCGGCGCGGCCGGATTACCGGACGCATGGGTGCCGAGCTCTTCCGCCGCGAGTTCGCCGCCGTCGGTGCCGAGGCCCTGGCCCCGGCCGTCACCCAGTCCTCACTGGCGGCGTTTGTGTACGAAGAAGCGGCATTCGATCGCGTCCGGTTGCAGTTCGGTGTGCGGGCGGAGCGGAACGCCTACGCGGTGGAGCCGCGGTCGGCAGGCGCGCCCGTCGAAGCCCCTGCGGTGCGTGACCGTTCGTTCAATGCCCTGTCCGGGTCGCTTGGCCTGCACGCCAACATTGGCACGCATGGCGCCTTCGTCGTAAATCTGAGCGGCGCGTCCCGGGCTCCCGCGCTCGAAGAGCTGTACAACTTCGGGCCACACATCGGGAATCTGGCCTTCGAGATCGGCAATCCGGATTTGAGCGTGGAGCGCACCCTGGGTGTGGACATCAGCCTCCGCAGCCGCGCGGAACGGGCACAGGGCGAATTCAACGTATTCGCCTACAACATCAGCAACTTCGTGTTCCTCGATTTCACCGGTGAAGAGGAAGACGGCTTGCGTGTAGCCAACTACGTCCAGTCGGACACCCGCTTCGTCGGGATGGAGGCGTCGGGCGAGTTTCAGGCGCATCCGATGCTCCATCTGCACGTGGGCGCCAGCTACGTCCGCGCGACACTCACAGGGACCAATCAGGCGTTGCCGCGCATTCCGGCGTTTTCCGCGCGTCTGGGTGTGGAGGTGCCGTGGGACAGGTTCACGCTGAGTCCCGAGGTGGTGCTGACCGCCGATCAGAACCGCGTGTTCGGCACCGAGACACCCACAGCAGGCTCCACAGTGGTGAACGTTGGGGCAACGTATCTGCTTGCCGGTGGCCATGCGACGCACACGTTCTCGCTCAAGGGGTACAACTTGACCAACGAGGAGTACCGGCTCCACAACTCATTGCTCAAGGATCTGGCCGCCGAGATCGGGCGCGGCGTCAAGCTGACTTACACGATCAGGTTTTTCTGAGGCCGGCGATTACCGGCGCCAGGGCATCGGCCATACGGCGGTAGCCATCCACATCGGGGTGGAGACCATCTGGCGAACCGGCCAGCCGGTCGGGTTGACCTGGCGCCGCCACAGCACCGCGAGTGTCGGCCACACGAATGCGCGGATCGTGGCGCCCCTGGGCGGCGATCCACGCGTTGATCTCGTGCATCTTCGCGTTCTGCTCATCGGTGGCCGTGTTGTACGGCACGATCGTTCCGGCGACGACCGGAATCCCCGCAGCGATCGCGCGGTCATACATCGTGCGCAGTTGCGTCGTCACGTGTGAGACCGGCCGGCCCTGATAGACGTCGTTGACGCCGGCGATGATGATGACCGCCGCGGGCTTCGCCGCCACGACATCGCGCTCGAACCGAGCGGCAATCTGATCGGTGCGTTCGCCGTTGACGCCGCGATTGAGCACCGTCCACCCAGGGTGCGTCCGCATCAACCAGTACGAGAACTGACTCTCGGGGTTGCCTTCGCCGTCGGGCGGCGCCTCGATCGGCGACTTGAACGCCGGCGTGCCAGCGGTAGTGGAGTCGCCGAGGGCGACGATGATGACCGGTGGGGGAGGCGGGGGCTGCATCAACGGCCCGTGCGCGCCACTTCTTCGGCGCGCTTGAGCACCCGCAGGATATTCTTGCCGGCGATCTTTCGCACGTCTTCGTCGGAATACTCGCGTCGCAGCAATTCGGCGATCAGATCCGGATACGTGGAAACGTCCTCGAGGCCCAGGACCACCTGCGTGATGCCGTCGAAGTCTCCGCCCAGGCCGATGTGATCGATGCCCGCCACCTTGCGGATGTGGTCGATGTGGTCGGCAACTTGAATAATAGTCGCGCGCGGCGCGACGTTGGCCGAACGCCACATCTCCACACCACGAGTGATGGTGTCGGGCGTACTGCCGGCCACCGCGGTGAGCCTGGCGCGCTCGGCGTTCTCACGCGCGTTGAAGTCGGCCACTTCCTGGGAAATGAACCCTGGCACAAACGTCACCATCACCACGCCGCCGGTTTTCGGCATCTGCGCCAGGATGTCGTCGGGGACGTTGCGCGGTACGTTCGTCAGAGTCTTGGCCGAGGAGTGAGAGAAAAACACGGGAGCCTGCGACACTCGGATGGCATCGGCCATGGTCTCGGGCGAGACATGGCTCAGGTCCACGAGCATGCCGAGGCGGTTCATCTCGTGGATGACCTGTTCGCCAAACGGCGAGAGTCCGCCATGCACGGGTGTGTCGGTGGCCGAATCGGCCCACGGCACATTCAGGCTGTGCGTGAGCGTCATGTAGCGGGCGCCAAGTCGGTACATCATGCGCAGCGCGCCGAGCGATGAGTCGATCGAGTGGCCACCCTCCATGCCGATGAGCGACGCGATCTTGCCGGCCTTCTGGATGCGTTCCACGTCGGCAGACGTGAGGGCGAGTTCCAGGCGATCCGGATACCGGGCGACCATGCGGTGCACGATATCGATCTGCTCAAGCGTGGCGGTGACCGCGGTGGTGCCCTGCAAGGTCGATGGCACGTAGACCGACCAGAACTGCGCGCCCACGCCGCCGCGCGCCAATCGGGCGAAGTCGGTGTGCAGTGCCTTCTGGGGTTGCCGCAGGTCCAGCGCCGTGATGTCGCCCTTGGCCAGTTCCCGAACCTGCCAGGGGTAGTCGTTATGTCCGTCGAACACCGGCACATCGCGCAGAATCCTGCGCGCACGTTCCACCATTGGATCTCCCTGTTGCGACGCGACCGTTGTCACACAGAGGGTACAGAGAAGCAGTCCCAGCGTTCGCATGAACCGATTATAGTCACCGTCATGACGTCCTGCCGGTTATCCGCTGTTCTCGTTGCCGGTCCCTGCCGCCTGAGAGCGCAGCGCGTGGTGGATGCGCTGGCTGCGCAGACAGCCATCCCGTTCATGGAGATCATTGTGGTCGATCTCGCCGCCGAGTCGGTTCCGCGGCTGACCGCTCCGGTCGGGGCCACGTTGGTCTACTTGCCGAGGCCCGGACTGGTGCGGTGGGGACAGGCGCGAGCCGATGGCGCGAGAGTGGCGCGCGCGCCGATCGTGGCCTTCGTCGAAGACCACTGTTTTCCGGCGCCGGATTGGGCCGAACATCTGCTTGATGCGCACCAGGGCCCCTGGGCGGCCGTGGGGTATGCGTTCACCAATGCGAACCCGGAGTCACGGATGAGTCGGACGGGCCTGCTGGCTCGGTACGGGATGTTCGCGCACCCGGTGGCAGGCGGTGTCGCGCGCTTCATCGCGGGCAACAACGTGTCGTACAAGCGCCACCTGATCCTTGAGGCCGGCCAGCAACTGGACACGCTGCTCGACATTGACTTCAACATGCAGGAGGACCTGATTCGCCGGGGTCATCAGCTGTTTGTGGAGCGGCGCGCGTTGGCGGCGCACCTGAACTACACCACATTGTCCGGGGAGTGTCAGACGGGACGTCCCTATTGCCGATTACTTGCAGCGCATCGTGTTGAAGTGAATGGTTGGGGATTCCCGCGCCGAATCCTCTACGGTCTGCTGACTCCGGTCAGTGCGCCGGTCATCCGGTTGACGCGTCTGGCACTGAGCCTGCGCGGCCGTCGCGTACTGTGGCCAGCCGCCATCACCGGCCTGCCGTGGATCATCGTGATGTACGTGTCGGACGCACTCGGCGAATCGGCCGGCTATCTGTTCGGCGCCGGGGGCGCCGCACGCGCGGTGCTGAAGTACGAGCTCGAGACCGAGCGGGAATCCGGATGACGCGCGCTCCCGGCGTCTCGGTCGTCATCGCGGCGTATCACTCCAACGATTGCATCGGCGGCTGCCTCTCGGCTCTGCAGTCGCAGACCTCCGCCGACTTCGAAACCATCGTCGTCAACAGTTCTCCGGGCGACGGCACGAGCAATATCGTGATGACGGGTTTTCCGAACGTCACGTTCGTGGAGAGCCCCACCCGGTTGTTGCCGCACGCCGCGCGCAATCGGGGCGTGCAAATCGCCGCCGGTCGCATTCTTGTGTTCACCGACGCCGATTGCCGGCCCGCGCCGGACTGGATCGAACAGTGCGTGGCCGCCCAGGCAGCCGGGCACGAGGTGGTGTGCGGCAGCATCGAGCCCGATGGCCGGAGCTGGTTTGGTCACGGCGTACACCTGTGCAAGTACTCGTTCCGCCTGAAGGGACTGCCGGCAGGTCCATCCGCGATCGCGGGAACCGCCAACGCGTGTTATTCGCGTCCCGCATTCGATGCGGCCGGGCCGTTCGAAGGAGATCGGTACTCGGGCGATGCCGTGCTGGCATGGCGTGCGGCCGGGTGCGGCTGGGTGCCGTGGTTCGAACCCAGAGCGGTGGTGCGCCATAGCTACGGGCACACGCCAGCGCAGTTCTGGCGGGAGCGACGCGCCCGCGGCGTGGATTTCGCTCATTCGCGGATCGCGGAGGAAGACTGGTCACGTGCGCGCCAGGCCGCCTATCTCCTGGCGTTTCCCGTGCTGCCTCTTGTCCAGCTCGTGCGAGGCGGCCGTGACGCGATCCGTGCAGGATGGGGCCTGGTGTATGTCGCGACGCTTCCAGTGCAGGCACTCGGGCACCTGGCCTGGTCGGTGGGGGAAGCTCAGGCAGGACTGTCGCGCCTG
>JBKJQX010000023.1:0-17097 GCA_046594875.1 Vicinamibacterales bacterium | reverse complement strand
CGGTACTTCAACTCGGTCATCTTGAACAGCATGTTCAGGAAGTTGCCGGTGAAGCTCAGGTCGTTGTCCGGGTAGACGTAGGGACGCCCGATGGAGTGCCGGAAGGCGTAGGTCGCGATGCTTGGGACCTTTGCGATCAGGCGGAGGATTTGCAGCCGTCGTCCATCGGCGTCGTCCACGTCCTTGGCGTCAGGATAAATGGTCGAGAGCGCGCCGACCGTGGACAGGAAGATGCCCATGGGGTGGGCATCGTGCTGGAACCCGTCCATGAACTTCTTGATGTTCTCGTGCAGCATCGTGTGGAGCGTAATTTCACGGCTCCACGAATCGAGCTGCGGCGTGGTCGGCAGTTCGCCAAACAGGATCAGGTACGCCGTCTCCAGGTAAGAGCTGTGCTCGGCGAGCTGGTCGATGGGGTAGCCGCGATATTCAAGGATGCCCTTGTCGCCGTCGATGAACGTGATGCTGCTGCGGCAGGACGCGGTGTTCTGGAACGCCGGGTCATATGTCATCAGCCCGAAGTCTTCGGGTGATGCCTTGATCTTCCTCAGGTCCATCGCGCGGATGGTGCCTTCAGCGATGGGAACTTCGTACTGCTTGCCTGTGCGGTTGTCGGTGATGGTGAGCGTGTCGGCCATAAAACAATTTCACGTGGACGGATCATTGTCGGGTGCGTCGGGAATGGAATCGATGGCCGGCCCAGGAACCCGGTAGTCGCCCTGCAGCCAGCGGTTCAAGTCCGCCAACTGACAACGTTCACTGCAAAAGGGCCGCCACCGGGGATCCGCAGGCTGCAGGCGGCATGACACGCACACAGGCCGGGCGGACATCGTGGGTATTGTACGCGAAATGCCGCCTACTGATGCCTGACGTCTTTCGCCGACACCATGAAAATGACGTCCTCGGCCACGTTGGTGGCGTGGTCGCCAATCCGCTCGAGGTGGCGCGAGATGAGGATCAGGTCCAGGCTGGGTTCGATCGTGGCCGCGTCGCGGAGCATGCAGGCCAGGAGGTCACGGAACACCTGAGTCTTCAGTCCATCCAGCTCGTCGTCCTGCGCCAGCACCTTCCGGGCCAGGCTGAGGTCGTGGCGGACGTAGGCGTCGAGCGAATCGCGCAGCATCACCTGCGCCAGTTCGGCCATCTTCGGGATGTCGATCAGTTCCTTGACCGGCGGGTGCTGCAGGTAGCGGCGCACGGCCTCGGCGATGTTGACCGCCAGGTCGCCCACGCGTTCAAGGTCGGTGTTGATCTTGACCGCGGCAACGATGGAGCGGAGGTCAACCGCCATGGGCTGGTACAGCGCCAGCAGCTTGAAGCAGCGGTCGTCGATTTCGATGTGCAACTGGTTGATGGCGGCGTCGCCGGCCAGCACGGCCTCCACCACCCGGCCATCGCGGTCAACGAGGCTGCGCACGGCCATCCGCAGCCGCTCTTCGGACAGACCGCCCATCTCGAGCAGTCGCCCCTTGAGCTCGTCGAGCTCGTCCTGAAAATGTCGTGCGTGGCGTTCCATATCTGAATCCTGCCGGGTTAACCGAAGCGACCGGTGACGTAGTCTTCCGTCAGCTTCTCGGTCGGACTGGTGAAAATCTGTTCCGTGGGGCCCGACTCCACGAGGCGGCCGAGCCAGAAAAACGCTGTCTGGTCGGACACGCGGGCCGCCTGCTGCATGTTGTGCGTCACGATCACAATCGTGTAGGACGTCTTGAGCTGGTAGATGAGTTCCTCGATGCGCTGCGTGGCAATCGGATCGAGCGCCGACGCCGGCTCATCCATGAGCAGGATTTCAGGCTGAATGGCCAGTGCACGGGCGATGCACAGCCGCTGCTGCTGGCCGCCCGACAGCATCAGTGCCGATTCGGTCAGCCGGTCCTTGACCTCATCCCAGATCGCGGCGGCCTTCAGGCTCTCCTCGATCCGGCCTTCCATCTCGCCGCGGTTCTTCGTCAGGCCATTGATCCGCAGGCCGTACGCGATGTTCTCGAAGATCGATTTCGGAAACGGGTTGGACTTCTGGAAGACCATGCCCACGCGCCGGCGCAGTCCGACCACGTCGGTGGATGAGGCATAGATGTCCTCGCCGTCGATGTGGACGCGGCCTTCAACCCGCGTGCCCGGGATGATGTCGTTCATCCGGTTGAGCGTACGCAGGAAGGTGCTCTTGCCGCAGCCCGACGGGCCGATGAACGCCGTGACCAGGTTCGCGTGGAGCGCGATGGTGATATCGCTCAGGGCCTGCTTGGCGCCGTAGTAGAAATTCATCCCCTGCACGTCGATCTTGACGGGCGTGGCCGGGCGAGCGGTGCCCGTGGTCATCGTCGACAGCGGTCGAAGGCGGGTGGTCATGCGCGGGCTTTCTGGAAGCGGTCCCGCAGCACGATGGCCACGGCGTTCATCGAGAGGAGCAGGACCAGCAGCACGATGATGCCGGCCGCGGCGTTCTCGGCGAACGCCACCTGCGGTTTGGAAACCCAGTTGTAGATCTGGATGGGCAGCACGGTGAACGGCGACATCACGCCCGACGGCGTGAAGTCGATGTACGCGAGGGCGCCGATCGTGATGAGCGGCGCGGTTTCTCCGATGGCGCGTGACATGGCGAGGATCAAGCCCGTCAGGATACCCGGTAACGCGCTGGGAAGCACCTGATGCCAGATGGTCTGCCACTTGGTGGCGCCCAACGCGTACGACCCCTCTCGCGCGGACATCGGCACGGTTCGCAGTGCTTCGCGCGTGGAGAGAATGACCACGGGCAGCGCGAGCAGGCCCAGCGTCGCGCCGCCCGAGAGAATCGACGGGCCCCACCCAAACGCCCGCACGAAGATCCCCAGCCCGAGCAGGCCGTAGATGATCGACGGCACGCCCGCGAGGTTGGCGATGTTGATTTCGATCAGGCGGGCCATGCGGCCGCCGCCGCCGTACTCCTCGAGGTAGACCGCCGCCCCGATCCCGAGTGGCAAGGCAAACGCCGCCGTCACCATCAGGACGTAGAGGCTGCCGAGAATGGCGGGGTAGATGCCGGCCGACGATGCGCGGCGAGAGGGCATGCTGGTGAGGAACTCCCAGTCAAGCCGCGCCCAGCCGTCAGACCAGATGTCGTACAGCAGCGCCAGCAGCGCGACGAGCGAAAGTGTGAGCACGAGGATGCTCATGGTCTGCAGCAGGCGATCGCCGGCCATGCGGCGCGAGGCGGACGTCACGAGTACTGCTCCCGGAAGCGGCGGCGCAGCCAGTCGCTGATGAGGTTGAGCACGAAGGTCATCAGGAACAGCAACATGCCCACGGCGAAGATGGTGCGGAAGGCAATCGATCCCGCCGGTGTGTCGCCCATGCTGACCTGCACAATGTAGGCGGTCATCGTCTCCACCGGATTCATGGGATTGGCGGTCAGGCGCGGCTGTTGTCCCGCGGCAATCGCGACGATCATCGTCTCGCCAATGGCCCGGGACATGGCGAGGATGAACGACGCGGAGATGCCGGAGAGCGCGGCGGGCACCACCACCCTCAGGGCCGCCTGCATCTTGGTGGCACCCAGGGCGTACGCCCCTTCCCGCAGGCCGTTGGGCACCGCGTGCAACGCGTCTTCTGACAGCGACGACACCAGGGGGAGGATCATGATGCCCATGACCAGGCCAGGACTCAGCGCGTTGAACAGCGCCAGGTCGGGGAAGACCCTCTGCAGCAGCGGGGTCACGAACAGCAGGGCGAAGTACCCGAAGACCACCGTGGGAATCCCCGCCAGCACCTCCAGCACGGGCTTGACCACCCGCCGCACGCCCGGCGGGGCGTACTCGCTCAGGTAGATGGCCGAGAGCAGGCCTGCGGGCATGGCTACGAGCATGGCGATGAGCGACACCAGAATGGTGCCGCCCACGAGCGGGAGTACGCCGAACTGCGGGTCGTAGAAGAGCGGCGTCCAGACGGTGCCGAACAGGAAATCCGTGATCGGCACCTCACGGAAGAACTCGTACGTTTCGAAGACGAGCACGCCGATGATCCCGGCGGTGACGAGCACTGATCCGGCGGCGCAGGCAAACAGCCCGCGCTCGATCAGCCACTCGACTTTCCGCCGGGTCCCGAGCGTCATTACTGACGGCCCTGCAGCAGTTCTGTCAGGGATTTCGTTGACTGCGCCGCGTGGTCGGCAAACATGGTGCCGGGGGTGCGCGCCGCGAGGCGGGCCTTGACCAGCGCCAGTTCGGCGTCGGTCAGCGAGACATACCCGACTTCCTTCGAGAGCGTCCCGGTGTTGGCCAGGTAGAAGTCCGCGAACTTCTGCACTTCAGGCCGAGCCAGGGCGTTGGTGCTCACGTAGATGAACAGGGGGCGTGACAGGGGACGGTAGGTGCCGTTCCGCACGACGTCAAACGACGGCTGAATGGGACCCGCCCCGTTGGCGGGGTCCTCGTCGTCGATGCCCACGAGTGTGAGCTTGCCCTTGTTCTCTTCGTAGTAGGCGAGGCCCATGTACCCGAGCGCGTATTCGTCGCCCGAAACGCCCTGCACGAGGATGTTGTCGTTTTCGCTCGACGTGTAGTCGCCGCGGCTCTGCTTGGCCTTGCCCACAATCGCCTCGGTGAAGTAGTCGAAGGTGCCCGAGTCCGTGCCGGCGCCGTAGAGATTGATGGTCTTGTCGGGCCAGCCCGCGCGGACCTGGCTCCACTTCGTGATTTTGCCCTGCGCGTCGGGCGACCACAGCTTCTTGAGTTCGGCCACCGTCATCGAAGCGGCCCAGGTGTTTTTGGGATTCACGACCACAGCCAGGCCGTCATAGGCGACAGGCAGTTCAACAAAGGCGATCGACGCCTGGGCGCAGGCTGCCAGTTCGGTGGTGCTGATGGGCCGTGAGGCGTCAGACACCGCGATTTCACCGCGGCAGAACTTCTTGAAGCCACCGCCGGTTCCCGAGAACCCGACCGTGACTGGTGCGGAACCATCGGTTTTGCCGAAATCTTCCGCGACCGCTTCGGAGATCGGAAAGACCGTGCTGGAGCCGTCGATGGCAATGACAGCCGCAGGGGTGGACGAGGCCGCCGGCTCAGTGCCACCACCGCACGAGGCGGCGACAAGGGCGGGCAGCGTGATAAGGCTCAGGAGGCGGGCAGCAGACAGAAGGCGAATTCTCATGGGACCGAGCGTATGGGAGGTGAATATCGCGCCGGTTTCGGAGATGTAAATTCTATGTTACATGCGGACCGGAAGGCGGGCGGCTCGCCGACGCCCGCGCCCGACCGCGACTTCGAAGCGTACGGGCTGGTCGAGCAGCGCCGAAAGCGGCTGGGCGTGCCGCTGGGCGGCCCAGAGTTCCAACTCGGATGCTTCACCTGTGCGAAGCCGCACCAGCAGGTCGTCGGAGGTTTCGGTCACTTCGATGGCGGCGATCGACTGTGCGTGGCCGCGGTCCAGGCCCTCGGCCAGCCGGAGCATGGCGCCCAGCAGGCGCACGACCCGCCGCCGCGGCGCCGGCAGGGCGCTGAAGTCTTCGTGGCTTCGTCGTGGGACCGACTGGCGGTGGTACCGCGCCACCATGGCCATCAGCACGATCTCATCGGGCTCAAAGCCCCGGAGATCCCCATGCAGAATGAGGTACTGCGAGTGTTTGTGGTGCCGTTCGTAGCTGATGAGTCCGCCGATATCGTGCAGGAGCGCGGCGTATTCCAGCCATTCGCGCTCTCGCGGTCCCAGCGCGTGCCGGTGCCGGGTCGCGTCGAACAACGCGAGTCCGAGTCGCGCCACATGCATGGCATGCCGGGGAATGTAGTGGCAGCGCTCGGCGAGTTCAATGACACTGCGCCGCCGGACATCGGGGTAGCGTTCCACCGTGCGGATGTGAGCGCCGTTCTTCTTGATGTAGTCGAGCACCAGCCCTTCGCGCAGGGCGAAGTCGCACAGGGTCAGTTCGGTGGCGCCGAGCGCGCTGAGCAGAGTGTCGAGCAGCACGGCGCCTGCCACGGCCAGGTCCGCGCGTCGTGGATCGAGGCCGGGCAGCGCGAGACGGTCTTCAAGCGTCGTGTCGGTGAGCGAGCGCCTGACGCGGCGAAACGCTTTGGCGGAGACGCGCCGGTTGCGCAGGTCGCCACCGTCGCGCACAGCCAGGGCCCCAAGCGCGGCAATGGTGCCCGAGGTGCCGATGACTCGATGAAAGCCGCGCGCCTTGAGGGCGCGGATGTGCGCCGACGTCTGGCGGCGGACGTAGCGTTCCACCCGCTTGTCCTGGTCGGTGGTGATCGGGTCGCTGGTGATGAACCGCTCGGTCAGGCGGATGACGCCGATCCTGAAACTGCCGCCCAGTTGCATGCGGGCCGCTGTACCCAGCGTCAGTTCCACGCTGCCGCCGCCAATATCGATCACGACCGCGGCCTGACCGCCGACACCTGACGCGTAGGCTGCGGCCAGGTGGATCAATCGTGCTTCTTCATTTCCGGAGATGGTCCTGACGCGGATGCCCACCTCGCGGCGAATACGCGCCACAAAGTCCGCCCCGTTTTCGGCTTCGCGCACCGCGCTGGTCGCTGACGCGATAATTTCATCCACCGCGTGGGACTCGGCCAGACGCTTGAACTTCGTTAATGTTTGTAACGCGTTTGTAACGGCGGCGTCGGACAGGCGACGTCCGTCAAGCCCACCGGCGCCGAGGCGGACCATGTCTTTCTCGCGGTCCACCACCTCGAACGACAGGTCGGGACGGACACGCACGACGATCATGTGCACGGAATTCGTGCCGATATCGATCGCCGCGATCCGCATGCACTAAGCTAACACGGTGAGTGGCGGGCGACCGTGAGCACACAGCGATTGACACACGCGCTCGATGAGCAGGTGCGCCGTTTTTCACGCGCGCTTGGACGAGCCAGGCGCGGCGATGCCACAAGCGTGCATCAGGGGCGCGTGGCGTCGAGGCGCATTCGCGAAATGTTGCCGCTGGTCGCGGCCGCAGACGACACGCGGGCCCGGCGCACACGCCGTGATGTGCGCCGTGTCGCCGCCGCCCTGGGTGCCGTTCGAGAATTGGATGTCACCATCGGCCTGTTGGGAGAGGGCGCCACGCGGCACGCGTGGCATCCGGGAGTCGTGACACAAGTCCGTGAGCACCTGGAGCGTGCCCGTCAGGATCGGCAGAAGGATGTGGTGGAGGCCCTGCGTCGCGTGGGGACCGCCGGGTTATTGCGTGACCTCCGCCGTTGGGCCGCGGGCGCCGCGCGTGGCGGTGTGGCCGCGTGTCATCGCGCCCTGGCTGAGCAGCGACGCGCGCGTGCAGGCGCCATGGAGGTCGCCCTTCGCGCGCTGGGCACGCTGTATGTACCCGACCGCCTGCACGAGGTGCGCCTGTGCGCCAAAAAACTCCGTTACAGTTTAGAGACCGAGCGCGCCGTGCGGTTGGCCACGGTCACTCGCGACATCCAGGCGCTGACCGGTATGCAGGAAGGACTCGGCGCCCTCCACGACGTGCAGGTGCTGCAGGACTGGCTGCGGCGTCTGGGCCGCGACATCGGCAGCGACCGCGCGACGCAGGCGCAACTGCGGCGTATGGCGGTGGAACTGGAGGGCGAGTGCCGCGCCATGCACGCGCAGGCGGTGGCCCTCGCGCCCGCGTGGTTGAAACTGGCACGACGACTGGAGCAGCGTTGACATGCCCACACTGTTCCTGATCCGGCACGCGATTGCGGAAGAACGCGGCGAGGTGTGGCCTGACGACACCCTGCGCCCGCTCACGGCAAAGGGCGCAGCGAAGATGAAGAGAATCGCCCAGCGCCTGGCGGCCCTCAATGAAACGGCGGACGTCGTGCTCACGAGCCCGCTGAGCCGTGCCGTGGAAACAGCAGAGATGCTCAAGGCGGTGTGGGCGCCGTCGCCGGCGGTGTCGATCGTGGACGAACTGGCGCCAGGCCACACCCCCGCGGCAACGGCCGCCGCGCTCGGAAAATTCAAGGCCGCGGTGCGCGTCGCCGTGGTGGGCCACGAGCCCGACCTGGGCGCGTTTGCGGCATGGCTGATCGGCGCGCGCAGTCCGCTCATGTTCAAGAAGGGCGGCGTCGCCCGGATCGATCTCCCGGCCTGGCCCCCGACACGAGCCGGTCAGCTCGTGTGGCTGGTATCACCGAAGCTTCTGCTCGCGCGCGGTTAGACCACGGTCCCCGGTTTCACCACGCCGCCCTTGGGCACGATGATGATGCCGTTGCGGATGTAGTAGCCGTCGCCGTCCACGTCCTGCAGGCCGCGGTCGTTCACCAGCCGCGCGCCTTCGCCGATGCGGGCATTTTTGTCCACGATGACGCGGTCGAGGACCGCGCCCCGCCCCACACCCAGCGGCAAGTCGGTGTGCCGGTCGTCGTAGAAGTCGGCGCCGAGCAGCACCGACCGGGTGACGGTGGCGCTGTGGTGGATCGATGTCCGGATGCCCACCACTGATTCCTTCACCTCGCAGTTGTCGAGGTAACAGCCCTCGGCCACGATGGCCTCGTCAATCGAGCACTGATGCAGGCGCGAGGCGGGCAGGAATCGCGGCCGCGTATAGATCGGCCGCGTCGGGTGGAAGAAATTGAACGGCGCGCCGCGACGCGTGAGCATGAGGTTCACGTCGTAAAACGCCTCGACCGTACCGACATCGGCCCAGAAGCCGCGCGAAAAATGCGCCTGCACCTTGTGGGTGCTCAGCGCGTGCGGAATGATCTCCTTGCCGAAGTCCACGGCGTGGTCGCGCGCCAGCACCTCATGCAGCACATCACGAGAGAACACGTAAATGCCCATCGAGGCGACAAATGGTTTGTCGGGTCCAAGCCCCGCCATCGCCAGGCCCGACGGAGAGAGGGTGCGCAACTCTTCGAGGCGCGCCGGTGACGGTTTCTCATCGAATCCGACAATCTGGTTGCCGGAATCGCACCGCAAAATGCCCATTTGCGTCGCTTCGTCCGGCGTCACCGGTTGCGCCGCAATCGTGATGTCGGCGCCGCGATCGATGTGCGACTCGATGAGCTCGGTGAAGTCCATGCGATACACATGGTCGCCCGCGAGAATGAGGTAGTACTCGGCGTCGATGTTCTGGAAGTGTCGCGCGGCCTGGCGCACCGCGTCGGCCGTGCCCTGGAACCACCGTTCGCCTTCCGGGGTTTGTTCGGCGGCAATGACCTCGACGAACCCTTCGGAAAAAAGGTCCAGGCGATACGTCTGCGAAATATGCCGGTTCAGCGACGCCGAATTGAACTGCGTCAGCACATAGATGCGCTTGAGGCCGGCGTGCAGGCAGTTGCTGATCGGAATGTCGATGAGCCGGTACTTGCCGCCCAGCGGCACGGCCGGCTTGGATCGGTGGTGGGTGAGCGGAAAGAGACGGGTGCCGCGGCCACCACCGAGCACAATCGTCAGCACGTCGAGCATTATCGGGACATTCTAGCCTCGGATGCGCGTCGGACGCGAGTACGCACCATCGCAGACCCCGCCAATTGTTACGAAGAGTTTACGTGCAGCGGCGTACGGACCTGAGATAACTACACTCAGTAGAGAAGGACCCAAGAACATGGAAACCCAGACCCGCACCCGCACCACCGACGGACACACCCACGCCATTGAGGTGACGAGCAACGCCTACGGGTGGGAAGTGCGCGAGACGCGCGACAGCGCGATCGTGCGCACACAGCGATACTCCGATTGGCACCGGGTGGAGCGGGCAGTCCAGGTGTTTGAACGACGGGAGTCGATGACCGAAGGCGTCGTTCAGTCGACGACGAAGCTGTAGACCTTCCAGCGGCCGCCCGATTCGACGAGCGAGCCAAACAGTCTCAGCGTGACGGGGCCGGCGGGGCCACGCACGTCGATCGTGGTCTCGCGATGTACGCGGAAGGCGCCGTAGTCGGTGGTCTCACCGCCGAAGGTCACGGCAATCAACCGGTAGTCACGGCCGCCGTGTTCGGCGACGAGCTGCGCCAGGTAGTTCTCATTCTTCTGTGACGTGTCGGACCACACATAGTCGAGCGGCATGCCGACCGTGGAATCGCTGGCCGGCAGGGCGGGCCAGATGTGCTTCCTGAACTCGCTCTCCGAGAGCGCAAGGCTGGCGAGCGTGGTCCGATCTCTGGTAGAGATCGCCCGCAACGCAGCCTCCACGACCGCGTCTTTGCTGGTGAATGAAGGCTCGAAAGCGACGGGCGCTCCGGATGCCGTGCATCCAAAGGCGCCCGCCGCCGCAAGAGCCACCAGAAGGAGGTGGCGTATCACCGGCCGTAGTACGTCCAGCCCCTGGTCCAGTCGGTGGCCAGGTCCGGACCCAGAGCGCCGCGGAACAGCGCCACTTCGAAGAACCCGTCGTTGGGTGGTACGGCGGGCGAGAGCACCAACGCCGGCGACCCGGCCTTCGGCCGCCAGTCTGGAGCCACGCGATTAAACGGGTCCACCAGCATCGGATCGGTCTCGGTCACTCTGGTGCCTGCCGCGGTGCGCAAGGGAACCGTTGTGGCGTTCGTGGACCAGTTCACGGTTGAGCCCGTGCCGTTCACGCCCCGCCCGTTCTGGAAGAGGATGCCCTCGGTGACTGACAGTGCGCCGCTTGCAATGCCCGCGACAGTTGAAGAATCGCGCACGTCGATGCCCTGTGCCTTGAAGCCCATGACAATGAAGTTGCGAATGATGCCCGCGGTGCCCACGCGCAGTCGCATGCCATTGGTGCTCTCAGGACCGATGGTGGAATTCGGGTCACCGATGAGCGTGATGTTGTAGATCGTCGGGGCCGATCGAGGCAGCAGGTTCTGCTGCGTGCTGTGGTTGTCGGCCTCGATGCCCTGGTCGGTGTCGTCACCCCGCTGCTGCACGACGGCAAACTGGAGCTTGCCTGTCCAACCCCATGTCCAGTCGATGTTGTCGTCGCCGTTATTCGTCAGCACTGCGCGTTTGATGTTGACCGTGCCGCCGAACATCTCAATCGCGTCGTCCTTGCTGTAGTGCACCTGGATGTTCTCGACGATCGTGCCATTGCCGACGCCCTGAAACGCGATGCCGTTCAGTTCGTTATCGGGACTGAACTCGATGCCTCCGAACTCGACGCGGACATACCGCAGGATGCCGGAGTTGTCCGCCGGGTTGGTGCCGCCGTAGATTCCGGTGGAGCCTTCGCCGATTGCCGTGCCGCCAGGCAGGTTCAGGGGCGCCCGTCCGTTGATGACCAGGCCGCCCCAATCGCCGCGGAACCGGGTGCCGACCGGCTGATCCGACGTCATGACGATGGGGGCGACGGCCGTGCCGTTCGCGATGATCTGTCCGCCGCGTTCGATGACAAGCGTCCCGCGCGTGGCGGTCTCGCCGACGATGCGCGTGCCGGCGGCGATCGTGAGGCGGGCGGGTTCACCGATGAACACGGCGCCACGCAGCACCCAGTAGGTGTCGCTCGTGAGCGTGACATCGCTCGTGAAGCGGCCCTTGATGACGCGGACGGGCTTGTCGATGCCGGCCACGGTGACCGGGCTTCCGATGACGCCCGCCTGTTGGGTGTAGACCGGTTCTGGCGCCATCGTCCATGCGATGGCGGCCGCGGCGGTGAGGGTTGTAAGGGTCTTGATGATGGTTCTCATAGGAATCGTCTCTTCACACGCGGCTGAGTTAGAAAGCGGAAATGCCGAACTGGACCGCCCACGTGCGTCCCAGGCTATAGACACGCTGTTTGTTGCCGGCCCCCTGGAGGAATCTGACGTCCGTGTCGTTCAGGTTCTCGCCCGACACGCGGATGCGGAGCCTGCGGATGTTGGTGGAGAGGGCGACATCGATCGTGTTGCGACCCTCCTCGAAAATATCCGGCAAGCCGAATGAGCCGACGTCGGCGATGCGGTCGCTGAAGCTGTTGAAGAGCACGCGGGCCGTCACAAACGGCAACCGCGCCTCGAGCATGCCATTGAAGATGTGCTTCGACGTTCCTGACAAGGGGCGCTCGAGCGAGGTCAGGGTGGACGTTTGCGTCGTATTCAGTGAAATGCTCGAGTCCACGAACGTGTAGTTGACGCCGGCCAGGAAATGCGAGGACAGGCGCTTGCGCAGTTCCAGTTCCATGCCGGCGTTGCGGGCCGATTTGGCGTTCAGGAATGAGGTGCGCAGCGCGGACGTGGCTTCCACGATTCGTTCGATAGGCTTGTCGAATCGCTTGAAGAAGGCCGTGGCGGCGAACACTTCTTCGGCGCCGCCGAACCACTCCCAGCGCACGTCGAAGTTCTGAATCAGTGAACGCTCGAGCTCAGGGTTTCCGACCACGGCGCGTCCGCCGACGATGTCGGTGAATTCGAACGGCGCCACTTCGCGAAACTCCGGGCGGTTGACGGTCTGGCTGAAGCCCACCCGCAGGTTCTGGCTCGGCGTCAGCGCCTGCACGAAATTGACCGCCGGGAAGATGTCGGTCTTCTTGATCTCGGCCCTGATGGATTCGGTGGTGCCATCCAGGTTGGTGTCGAACAGGTCGAACGTGTCCACCGTCTGGCGGAAGTTCTCGACGCGCGCGCCCAGGATCAGACGGCTGCGGTTGGAGAGCGACAGGTCGAGCATGCCGTATCCGGCGACCACGCGCTGTTCGGCGTCGTACGAGTCCGTGGTGCGGGTTTCCTCGCGCAGTTCGTAGCGCGAGCCGATGTTGGCGGCCGAGAAGAGAGTCTCTGGTGACTGACTCAGGTCGAATACCGGTACGCCAGGGACGTTGGGAATCCCGGCCAGCGGCACGAAGCGGAAGCGCCGCGAGTCGAAGTCGCGCGTGCGCTCGGTGTAGGACGGGCCAAACTTGAACACCGCGGGCAGACCGCGCGGCCCACCGAACGCCAGGCTCCAGTTTGCCGCCAGGTCGATTGAGTCTTCATTCAGGTCGTTCCACATGCGCAGGCCGCTCTGCGACTCGTCGGAAATCGTGTAGACGGAACCCGCCGGGAGTTTTTCGTAGAGCGTTTCGCGGATGTCCGGTTCGTCGCGGTTGCTGCGACCCACCGTGGCACGCCAATCGAGCCGGCTGCTCGAGATCGTGGGAAAGAAGTGTTCGCCTGTCACCTGAACCGTCTGAAGGCTCTCTTCTTCCCAGAGGAGCCGCGAGTTGCGGAAGTCCTTGCCGGAGTCGTCGTTATAGCCCTGGAAGGTGCGCGTCTCGCGTTTGCCCTTGTTGGTCGAGAAACCCTGCACGGCGAGGCGATGGTTGCCGTTGAGCTGATACGCGAGATTCGCCAGCCCAGCCAACGACCCACGAGTGGCTCCGACCTGATAGTCATAGGTGGAGAACGGCGTCAGCGTGCTGCCGCCTTCGGCCGAATAGAAGACGAGCGATTCTTCCTGGTAGTCCGACTTCTGCGACTGCGTGAGGCTGGCCGACACACCGAGACGGCCGTACCGATTGCCGAAGGCGACGCTGAACCCCTGGTTCGGGGCGCCATCCACACGCTGCGGGCTCCACGCGTTGACGAGCGACTCGCCGAGCGTCTCAAGAGTTGCAGCGTCGACGCCGATCTCCGGGGTATAGATACCGCCGCGAACCACCCGCCGATTGGGAAACGCCGACGGCAGAGCCCGGCGCTTGTTGCTCAGTCCCAGCCAATCACGGTCGCCCGAGGAGTGGTCCAGAACGCTGTTGCCCTGCACCAGACTGTTGGCCCCGTACGTGTACGACACGTCGAGCATCATCCGGTTCGGCAGCTTGGACATGTTCAGTTCCACGAGGCCGCCGGCAAACTCGGCCGATCGGTCTGGCGTGAACGACTTGATCACTGAGACGTTGTCGAGCATCCCTGCCGGGAACATGTCGAGCGCCACCACTTTGCGGTCGGGCTCGGTGGAGGGGAGCACGGCGCCGCCCAGCGTGGTGTTCGAATACCGCTCACCAAGGCCGCGGACAAACACATAGGAGTTGTCCACCACCGAGAGGCCCGTGACCCGCTGCAGGGCCGACGCCGCGTTGCTGTCGGCATTGGACTTCATCTCCTGGCTGCCCATGTTGTCGTTGATGGTGGTCGCGCGTCGGCGTTCGAGGAGCTGGACCGCGGTGCTGGTGGTCTCGGCGTCGGTAATCTGCCCGACTACCGTCATCTGTTCTGAGAAGCCGGCCAGGGGCAGCGTGACATCCACGGTGCGCGCGGCGGCTGTGGTCTGGTCGACCGAGACCACCCGGTCCACGAAGCCGGACAAGCTCACTTTAATCTGGTGTTTGCCCACGGGAAGGTCCAGTGAGTATTTGCCGTCCAGGTCGGTGAATGTCGTCTGCGCCGTGCCAACGACTTCGACGGTGACGCCGGGCAGTGGTGAGGCGTTAATGGCGTCCAGGACGCGGCCGGTGACCTTGCCTGTTCGCGCCTGCGCGTGTGCGCTTGCCGTCCCCAAGGCGAGGCAGGCCAGCGTCAGGCCCACCCGGTACAACATCTTCATCATGTGAATCCCTCCAAAACACGGCCGCAAGTGCGGAAAGTTGAACATGAGGGACAGCGTACGAACGGCCTGTGATGCAGGCGCGACGGCTGCGTTACAACGCCGTTAATTCCCGGGGGTCTCTTCGACGAATCGATAGCCCAGGCCGACGACGGTTTCAATCTGGCGTCCCACCGTGCGCAGTTTGGAGCGGAGCCGTCCCACGTGGACGTCGACCGAGCGCGTCTCCACATAGTGGTCGTAGCCCCAGACCCGTTCAAGAAGGCGATCGCGCGACAGCACCCGGTTGCGGTTCTCCACCAGGCACTTCAGCAGTTCAAACTCGCGCCGGGTCAGCCGCACGGGATCGCCGTCCACGCTCACCATCACCGCGTCAAAGTCCGCAAACAATCTTCCCATTTGGTATACCTGTGGCGGCGGCTCGGCGCCGCCGTGTTTGCGCCGTAGAACGGCGCGCACCCGCGCGGCCAGTTCGCGAACGCTGAAGGGCTTGGTGATGTAGTCGTCGGCGCCCAGGTCGAGGCCCGACACCCGGTCAGACTCTCCCGTGCGGGCCGTCAGCATGATGATGGGCAACTGCGCGGTGGCGGGCTTGGCGCGCAGCAATCGGCAGACTTCCGACCCGCTCAGCACCGGCAGGTTGAGGTCAAGAATCATCAGGTCCGGCGGGTTGTCGAATACCGATTTCAGGGCGGCATCGCCAGTGCCCACGATGCTGACCTCTACGTCGCCCGAGCGTTCGAGGGTGTGTTTGATGAGGCCGGCGATATCACTTTCGTCGTCCACCACGAGAATCCGGGTCGGCGCAGGGGCTGGCATCAACATCTCTGGGATCGAGGATAGGGACGCCCGATTTCCCTGGCGTGTCGATGCGGTTAATTCGGCGTTACGGTCTTGTGGCTATCTGACCGAGGTTACATCGCTGTTACAATGCCGTTGCCTGAATGCCGCTCATCGGCGGATCCGGCAGTCCGGGGGGCTTGTGGGTTTTCGTTTCAGTCTGATTCCCAGGGAAGAGCAGTTCTTTACGCTGTATATGGCGACGACGGCCGAGATTAAGGCCGCCGCCGGGCATCTGAAACAGATGCTCGAGGCCGACCCGCCCGACGACGCCAAGGTTGATGTCATCCGGGACGCCGAACATCGCTGCGACACCCTGACGCACGACACCATCCAGCGACTGCACCGCACGTTCATCACGCCGTTCGATCGCGAAGATCTGTATGCGATGGCGACGTCGCTCGACAACGTGATGGACGCCATCGACCACGCGGCGTCACTCGTGCGCAATTACCACATCACAGTGACGCCCAAAGGCGCGCGCGAACTGGCCCACATCGTCACGCAGTCGGCCGAGCGGCTGCACGCGGCCATGGAGGCGTTGTCCACCAAGGCGCCCATTCAGCCCCATACCGTCGAGATTAACCGGCTTGAGAATGACGCGGACCGCGCGTACCAGGTGGCGATCCAGAAGTTGTTCGAGACCGAAACGGATCCCATCAGCCTCATCAAGTCCAAGGACCTGCTGGATGTGCTCGAGCAGATCACCGACTGCTGCGAAGACGTGGCCAACGTCATCGAGAGCATCGTCGTGAAACACGGGTAGGGCCGTCATGGATGCGGCACTCGTAACGATCGTCGTGGTGGTGGTCGTTGCGCTGATTTTCGACTACATCAACGGGTTTCACGACGCGGCGAACTCCATCGCCACGGTGGTCTCCACGCGCGTGTTATCGCCGGGCCAGGCGGTGGTCTGGGCGGCGTTTTTCAATTTTGTCGCCGCCTTCTTCTTTGGCACCGCCGTGGCAAAAACCGTTGGCCAGGGCATGGTGGACCTCAACATCGTCACCTATGGCGTCATCCTGGCGGGCCTGACTGGGGCGATCGTCTGGAACCTGATCACCTGGTATTGGGGGCTGCCCACAAGTTCGTCGCACGCCTTGTTCGGGGGATACGGAGGGGCGGCCGTCGCCAAGGCGGGGTTCTCGGCCATCCTCGTGTCGGGCTGGACCAAGACGTTGATCTTCATTGTCGTGGCGCCACTGATTGGGCTGACGGTCGGCCTCTTGTTGATGACGGCCATCTTCTGGACGTGCCGCAACACCACACCCAAACGCGTGGACCGCTGGTTTCGACGCTTGCAGTTGACGTCGGCGGCGGCGTTCAGCCTGATGCACGGCGCGAACGATGCGCAGAAGACCATGGGCATCATCACCGGCGCGTTGGTCACGGGTGGATACCTCACCACGTTTGTGGTGCCCTTCTGGGTGGTGATGGCCGCACATGGCGCCATTGGCCTCGGTACGCTGACCGGAGGCTGGCGCATCATCAAGACGATGGGGTCGAAGATCACCAAGCTGCAGCCCGTCGGGGGATTTGCGGCCGAGACCGGTGCGGCCGTGGCGATCTACACGGCGACAGCGCTCGGAGTGGGTATCAGCACCACGCACACCATTACGGGCGCCATCGTCGGCGTCGGCGCGACTCGCCGACTGTCGGCCGTGCGCTGGGGCGTGGCGCGGCAGATCGTCTGGGCGTGGATCCTCACCATTCCCGCCTCCGCCGCCATCGGCGCCATCAGCTTCTACATCCTTCACTACTTCGGGCCGAAGCTCTAGCAGGCTGCTGAAAAACGAGAGGTTGTGGCAGAAAACGTCCAGGGCGTGAGTTCGATCGCGCGATTCGGAGGATGAGCGACGGCCGTGAGGCCGACGTCGCGGCCGTTCACCG